>DATAHJ010000239.1:0-1713 GCA_036263275.1 Fibrobacteria bacterium
AGTATACGCCCACGTTGTCGGCCAAAATAACCGTAAGCTCAATTTCATCAGGAACCTTTGCGCCCCTGTTCGGTTTCGACGTGTCGCTTGCCTGCCCGACCGCGAAAAAAAGTGCCAGTGCGGGTGGGGGAGGGGCCGACACGCTTGCGGTGCGTTTGCGGTTTAAGGCCAAGTCCGGGGAATTCGACACCTTGATGGTCATGGGGCATTACTGCGTGAGTTCCATATTCTGGCTCTCAGGAAATATTCAGGCTCAGAATCCGGGGCTTCTGGATCGCGATGCCTTGGGCCGGGATGCCCTGCCGGCGAAAAACTTCCCGGCGATCCTCCGCCGCCCCTAGGATCCTTCGGACCCCGAAGGAAACCGAACGACCCGAGGGCCGGCGAAGAGGCCCCCAATCCCCCCTTTCTTGTTATTTTCACCCCGGAATCCTCCGATTCCGTTGAATTTCTTCGATTCCGCCCCATCGGCGCGGAATCAGGTGACAAGATGACCTTCATCTGGACTTTCATTCACACCCTCTTGCTCCGGCTCCCGAGCCCGGAAGAGGGCCACTTTTTCGGGAAAATCGAGGTAAACACCCTATGGGACACTCCCATCGCGGGAACCGCGGCAAGCGCGAGATTCTCATCAACGTACGGCCCTACGAGAAGCGCATCGCCATCCTGGAGGATGGCCGCCTTTCTGAAGTCTTCTACGAGCGTCCGGACTCTTCCCACATCCTGGGAGACGTCTACAAGGGCGTAGTCAACGCCGTCCTGCCCGGCTTGCAGGCGGCTTTCGTCGACATCGGCCTCGACAAGGCGGGCTTCCTCCACGTCGAGGACGTGGAGAGCCGTTCGCTGCTCGACGCGGCCCTGCGCGAATCCGCGCGCCACAACGACGACGACGACAGCGAGGAAGAGGATCCGCGCCGTGGCGGCGACACCGAGGGCAAGCCCATCGACCAGCTGCTCAAGGTCGGGCAGGAAGTGCTGGTGCAGGTGACCAAGGAGCCGATCGGCACCAAGGGCCCGCGCCTGACGATGCACCTCTCCTTTGCCGGCCCGTTCCTGGTCTGCATGCCGGGTTCCGACTTCATCGGCGTGAGCAAGAAGGCGCGCGACCCGCAGCACCGGCGGGCGCTCAAGCGCATGATCCGCGACCTCAAGTCGCCCGAATGCGGCTACATCGTCCGCACCAACGGCCTGAACGAGAGCGAAGCCGAGTTCGGCAAGCAGATGAAGATCCTCGAGGCGAAGTGGGAGTCCTGCAAGCAGGCCGCCGCCACCAACCCCGCGCCCGCGCGCGTGCACAAGGAGAGCGAAGCCAGCGAGACCACGCTGCGCGACTACTTCTCCGACGACGTGGACGCCGTGTGGATCGACGACCGCATCGAGTGCGGCATCGTGGTGGGCTACCTCAAGGCCCTCTCGCCCGACAAGGTGGGCAAGGTCAAGCTCTACACGGGCGACGACTCGCTCTTCGACCACTTCGGCATCGAGGAGGAGCTCGAGAAGAACTTCCAGCGCCGCGTGCAGCTCAAGCGCGGCGGCTACCTGCTGATCGACAAGACCGAGGCCCTCACCGCCATCGACGTGAACACCGGCGGCAAGGTGCGCGGCCGCGACCAGGCCAAGAACATCCTCGAGACCAACCTGGACGCCGCGTGGGAGGTGGCCAAGCAGATGCGCCTCCGCGACATGGGCGGCCTCCTGGTGGTCGACTTCATC
>DATAHJ010000240.1:0-3596 GCA_036263275.1 Fibrobacteria bacterium
AAGTTTCGCCCAGCGAGGGTCGATTCCCTCCGCTTTTTCCGCTTTCGCGGACTTTCCGGCTTCCCCGATCGTCGGCGCGGGCCGGCCACAAAGGGCGCAGCGTCCCGCCGCATCCAGGTCCGGAAGGGGGTGCAAATTATAATTCAAAAGCACCTGTTCCGCAATCACATCCCCAAAGGGGATTTCGGTCACATCGGGCCCCACTTGGACCTGGTAATCCTCCACCCCCTGGTCCTCGTCATCGACCCATTCCAGGCCTTGGGAGGACTTTTGCTCCAAAAGAACGTCGAAATTCACCGAAAAAGGCTGGGGAACGCGCTCGAGGCAACGGGAGCATTCAGCGTCCAGCGTGCCGGTCGCTTCCCCGCGCATGAGGTACGAATCCCCGGCCAAAGGGGTGACGTCGAGCCGGAGCCCCACCTTGCCCCGGATTCCGGCCTCGGCCCACTCAGGAGAGACGTTGCCTTCATCGGACAGCTCAAGGGTCTGGGGATCCTTGCCAAGGAGATGCAGGGGGAGGATCATGGGGGTAAAGATAGCAGGAATGGGAAAACACATTCCGCATTTTCCATTCTTCCTAATTTCCCCGTTCCATGTCTCGCCTCCTCCTCGCGTTAGCCGCGCTTCTCCTGACGGCCCACGTTTCGTTCGCCCAGCCCGTGGAAGTCTCGCATCCCGTGGCTCCTTTCCTGCAGCGGTTGGGCGAGAAGGGCGCCATCGACCCCGGATTCTGGAAAACCCTGCCGCGCGGCAAGGACGAAGTGCTGAAAGCCCTCCGGCAGGCGGACGCCCGCAAGGAGGCGCTGCCCGAATGGGATCGCCTCCGCCTCGACCGCTACTTGGAGGAATTCGATCCCGTTCGCCGCCGCGCGGGAACGCGGCTGCGCTACGCCGATTCCTCCTTCGACCTCGTCGGTTCCGTCGAATACCACACCGGAATCTATTGGCGCGATTCCCTTCCCGGACCCGAAGCCTTCGCCGACGGCGGGCTCATGCCCGGCGTCGAGGGCACATATCGCGACAAGATTTATTTCACGGCCTCGGGATCGATCAACATGGAGCGCAGTTGGCGCGCGCGCTTCTCAGGGCACTACGACCCGCTCAGGGGCCTTCCTTACGGGTCTTCCCACAACGAGGCGGTCTCGAAGAGCGGCACTTGGGATGCATCGCGCGCGGTGGTGGGCTATGGCGACGGCGGACTCCGGATCGAAGCCGGGCAGGATTGGAACCAATGGGGCCCCGGCCATTGGCAGCATGCGACCTTGGGATCTCACCCCTACTTCTGGGTTTCCGACTCCCTGGCTCCTTCGCAGCCAGGCTCCGAGACCGGATTTCCCGGAAACGCCGCCACCTTCATGGCCGCGCGGCGCGGATACCGGTATCCAGGTGAAGGCCCTCCCCTGCCTCAAATCCGCCTGCGCATTGGCGGAACCAACTGGCAGTACGTCAAAGTCATCGCGCAACGGACGGGCTTGGAAAAGGACTCGGTCGCGCGACTTGTCGCGCACAGGCTGGAAGTGCGAATGGGCAACTTCACCCTCGGCGGCACCGAAATGCTGGCCACTTCGCGACCGCTCGACGGACTGCTGCTTGTCCCGGGCATCCCCCTGAAGATCGCAGAGCACGACGGCGGCGATCGCGACAACGCCATGATGTCAGGCGACATCGAGTGGCGGTGGGGGCGCGGCACGGCGTACGGCGAATTCGCGCTCGACGATTACGGGGGGCCGCCCTGGGACTATTGGGTCAACAAGTTCGCGTGGACCGTGGGCGGGTCATGGCAGGATCCGTTCGGCATCCCCGCTGAACTGCGTGCCGAGTATGCGCGCGTGAATCCTTTCGTGTACGCCCATTACATGCGCAACACGCAAATGCAGAGCTACGGCGCCCTGCTGGGCAGCGCGCTTCCGCCCAACTCGCAGGCCGTGTTCGCCTCCGCGGGGTTTCCGTTGCCGCGCAATATCGAGGGCCTGGTGGAGTGGCGCTTCCGGCAACACGACTTCAAGTCGCGTGGAAGCTCGATCTTCGACGACTACGCCGTCGACAGCCCCCCCCGCAAGGCCCAGTTCCTCGCCCAGGACGTGGAGACGCGCAACGAGGTCACGGCTTCCGCCGAGTGGCCCTGGCGGCGCTACGTGAACCTGCGCGCGGGGCTGGGCGGACTGTGGGTCTCGAATTGGAAGGGCGAGGCGGGAACTTCGCTCGCGACCCCGACCGCGTATGGCGAAGTCCGGCTGAAGTACTAGAACCCGATACCGGGTCCCCTCGCCTTACCTCCCGCGCCCGCCGCGGCGAAGCAACAGCCGAAGGGCCGACTCCTGTTGCGGAGGCGAAGGATCCCCTCGCAGGTCCGCCACGGCCCGATCCATCAGGAAGGCTTCGAGCAACACTTCGATCTCGAGGGGATTGGCGGGCAGGAAGCCGCCGCGCCCGGCCACATCGAGATAGCCGTCAAGGAACAGCCCGCCCGAAAGTTCCGCCCAGTAAGCCGCCCAGTCGGCGCTTGCAGGTTCCGGCCCGACGCGGAGCGGCTCCGCGCCGGCGACGTGATGAAGGTCGCGGATGATCGCCGCGACGTCGACAAGCGGGCTGAAACGCAAGCGGCGCTCCGGCGGATTCAGCCAATGCGGGCCGTCGAATCCCGTGAACACGAAATCCTTGCCGGTGAAGAGCGCGCGGTCGAGCCGAAGGTTGCCGTGAATACGCAGGCGACGGCCCTCCATTCGCCCGAAAGTGAGGCGCCGCAGCGATTCGAGAAACTCGGGCTGACGCGTCACGGCCTCTTCGGCCAACGGGCGAAGGACGTCGGAAACCGAGGCGGGGCGGCGCGCGAGATGCCCGAGCCCGCGGCGCAGGCGGCTGCGGATGGAATGATAAAGGGAATGCAAGTGGAGCAGGGAGAAAGGCTCCGACGCGAAGTCGGGATCCTTGAGGCGCGCCAGCGCCAAGTGCAATTCGGCGAGGCGTTTCCCGAGGAGAGAAGCGAACTCCGCCCAGCTTCCTCCCAAGGCGTCCTGCACGGCCTCGGGAAGGGCATGGAAATCAAGGCGGCGCGGCACCATTCCGTCGAGCGGAGGCGGCGTGCGTCCCTCCGGCGCGAGCGCGATGCGCTCGAGGAATCCCTGCAGGCCCTCGCGAGCGAGATCGCGCGCGCTCCGCTCCGCCGGCACGAAGCGCTGTGCGTAACCAAGCACCAAGCTATCCCCATCGGCTGAGGCCCGATACATCGCCTGCGCAACCACGAAAGGCGCGCGCGCCTTCGGAAAGGCGCGCTTGAGCGCCGTCACCACTTCCAGATCGGGGCGGGCCCCCTCCCGCAAGCGGCGGAACCAGCGGACATAGGCTTGGCCGCGCGCGACCACGCGGAATTCCTCGGGATAGGAGTCGATGAGCTTGGTCTCGAAGGAAGCAGGGATGTCTGCGGCTTCCGCGATACGGTTGATCTCAAGTCCCGCGATGCCATTCCCCTCCGCCAGCAGGCGAACCAGAAAGACGCGAAAGGCGGTCAGGTGCTGCGCCTCGCATACCCATCCCGCGACACCACGCAGTCGCGCGCGCGCCACCAAGCCTTGCGGCAGCAGGGATTCTCCCTCGCC
>DATAHJ010000241.1:0-2062 GCA_036263275.1 Fibrobacteria bacterium
CTGAGATGGGTGCCCGCAAGCGCGCGTCCGCCGGCGGTGTAAGCACTGCGCTGGAGGTAGCGGCGATGGTGTTCGTAGAAGGCCGTTGAAATCGCGAGGAGATCGCGGCGTTTCCATTCGAGGCGCGCGCCGCCTTTGAACTCATCGTAGTCGCCGGGATAATCGCGATAGTCGGAGCGCTTTGCCTGCAGCAAAGGCTCGAGACTGAGCCCGAGGGGCACGGTGGCGTGCGCCAGAAACGTCGCGAATGCTCCGGCGGCGCGCGTGGGGGCGACCACGCGGGTGGCTTCCGTTTCGGAGAGATCGACGACGAGGTCCTGGAAATACGCGTCGCCCTTGAGCGATAGGCGGAGATTTTCCATGGCCCGGAAGCGCGCCTCAAGGTGCCCCACCCATTGCTGTTCTCCGCCGGTTTCGGGCGGCGGGGAAAAATAGCGGAGGACGTTTCCGTTGAGAAAGGAGACGAATTCCCAGCGTCCTTCCCCGGGCCGCCACAAGAACGCTTCGAGTTCACCGCGCACGAATCCGCGTCCGAGCGGAGCGTAGGTCGAGAGCAGGATGTTGTCGCGCCATCCGAGCGATCCCCGCACCGCCGCCGTCCGGATCCACGTCGCGTCCGCCGACGCGAGGAGCGCATTCAGTTCCGCGTCCTCCGCTTCCGCTTCCGTCGCGCGGACGGCGATGCCCATCGCGGAGAACAATGATCCCAGCAGGATCAGGCGGCGAAAGGACCGGTGCATCACGTCCCTAATGTCGCGACTCGACCGCGAACCGAAAGTCCAAAAAAAAAGCAGGGCGAAGTGGTCAGCTTCGCCCTGCCAATATTTCTCAGTTAGTCGATATCCGGCAATCTGACGCGATTACCCGCCCCCATTTTTGCGGGCATCACGAAGCTTCTTCAGTTCGTCGCGGATTTCCTTCGCCAGTGCGCGCTCCTCGTCGCTTCGGGCCTTTTGGTCGGCACGAAGTTCGTCGAGGATCCTCTGGCGTTCATCACCGGAAGCCGTCTTTAGCTGGTCGATCAGCGCCTTGCGGTCGTTGATGACCTTGTCCCGCTTTTCCTTGAACCCCTTGAGCAGAAGCTGGACCGCCTTTGCGTTATCGGAGGCATTTTCATTCGGGCCGGCGTGAGCCGGAGGATCCTTGGGCTCCTTCGGATCTTTGGGATCCTTGGATTTCCCTTGGGCGAGGACGCTCGAAGCGCTAAGGAGCAGGACTCCCGCGATGGTGAGCAGTTGGCGAGTGGTTTTCACGACGTTGAAGGGGCTTTAACTTGCGCGTTCTGTTCTGCAGTGAACGTGCCAGTTGCCAAAAATCCTACAAGCCCATGTTGCGTCGTTCGATACAGACAAAACCAGCTTTTCGGGCGCCGTCCGGATTGGGTGTATTTCCCCAACTTCGGGATTCCGGCTGGGGAATTACACCCAAAATTCTGCCCTCAGGACACGGCTTCCTCGGCGTTTTCGGGCTTCATCCGGTAGCGGAGGTAGTCCCGGGTGACCCCGAGCCGGCGGGCGGCTGACGAAACGTTTCCCGCGCAGTCCACCAGTGCCCGGCGAATCAGGGCGTCGATCGCCGTCTCCAACGAAAAACCGGATTCCGGCAATCGGAAGCGGGGGTCGACCCAGGTCGTCTGGGAGGTTCCGCCGTCGGCGTGGCGGGCGGCCAGCGCCGCGAAAGAGAGCTGGTCCTGCTCGAACACGAGCGATCGCTCGATCTCGTGGGCGAGCTCGCGGACGTTTCCCGGCCAGCGATGGGCCAGGAGCCGTTCGCGGCCGATGGCGGGAATCGCCTTCGCGGTGAGGCCGTGGTTTCGTCCGATATTCGCCGCGAGCGACTCCGCGAGCGGGATGATGTCCGAGCCGCGTTCGCGCAGCGGCGGAATCTTCACGTGAAAGAGATCGAGGCGGTGCAGGAGGTCCTCACGGAATCGGCCGGCTTCAACGAGGGCGCGCAGATCCGAGTTGCTGGCCGCGATGACCCGGGCGTCGACTGCGATCATGCGATTGCCGCCGACGCGGCGGATGGAACGGTCCTCGATCGCCTTCAGCAGCTTTGCCTG
>DATAHJ010000242.1:0-3908 GCA_036263275.1 Fibrobacteria bacterium
ATGACAAGCTTCGGGGCGTTCTTCTTCGACTTCGGGGCACCCTTGTATTCCAGCGTGACCATGCGCGGCGGGCGATCCGAACCCTTGCCCACGGTCCAGATGCCGTGGAAGCCTTCGGTCTTCAATTGCTTCTCGTCACGAACCTTCACGGAGAGCCCGTGCTTCTTGCCCAGCTTGGCCGCGATGTCGGCCAGCGTGGCGGGATCGAGGTCGGAGCCCGGCGTATTGACCCAGTCGCGCAGGTTCTTCATGTGGCCGAACAGGATCGAGATTTCTGTAAGGGCGCCTTCGACAGCCTTGCGCTCCGCGGCCTTCACGCGGAGGGTCACGGTAATTTCGGTTTTCTTCGCGGGCGACTTGTCGTCGGCCTTTTTGCTCTTATAGGTGTCGAAGGTGTAATCGGCGTAGTACAGGCCTTCGAGGACGGCGCGTGCGTCGGCGCTTGAGGCGCGATCGAGCAGCAAGGTCAGGCTCTCCGCGCCGCGCGCCTTGGCGGCGTCGAGCGCGGAAGCCGCTGCGAGGCGCAGGCGCTCGCCGCGGTCAAGGCCCTTTTTCTTGGGAAGCTGCGCGGCCAACAGGCGGCGCGTGCCGTCCCGGAACCATTCCGACTCCGCGCTGATTTTCTTGTCGGCCTGTGCGGAGAACAAGTCGGTCGCGAAGGAACCCCAAACAGCCTGGTCTCCCGCGGAGAAAACCCCCAATGGGCGTTTTTCCTCGGCCCAAAGGACCTGGAACGCGGGATTTTTGGCGGGCTTGTCGGATGTTTCAATGAGGATGCGCATGGGAGGAGAAGATAGCGAAGAGCGGAGAGCCGAGAGCGGGGAGCCGAGAGCGGGGAGCGGGGAGCGAGGAGTAGACGGTAGAGGATGGACGGCGGAGGAATGCTACGGCGGGCTGGAGTCCGCCAGAATGAGGAAGAAAAAGTCCTTCATGCCGCGTTTCCACCTTCCACCCTCTACCCTCCACCTTCAGCAAAGATTTGTCTGGGGGCCATTATGTCCCCTCAATTGGTTCGCTCTTTGCTCCATATTGATTAACAGTGGCCAAAAAGGTCAAATGTCAGGGATTTAATTGACAAATTCCTGTTTTTGGACAAAATAGTTTACATTAGTTGACAAAAGTGGGGGGCGAGGGATGAAAGATTTCATGGTGCACCAGGCCCGGACGTTGGCCGCCCTCACCGAGATCAGCAAACTCTTCAGCTCGTCGCTCGATTATACCGAGGTGGCGAAGCAGTGCCTGTACCTCCTGTCCGACATCCTCGACCTGGAGCGGGGCACGCTGCTGATGCCCACGCCCGACCGCAAGCATCTCGCCATCAAGGCCAGCGTGGGATTCACGCCAGAGGAGATTCGCGAGTCGGTCTACAAGGTGGGGGGCGACTTCGTGGGCCGCGTGTACAGTTCGGGAATGCCGATGGCCCTTCCGGACGCCGACGAGGTCGAGGGCGTTCCGACTCCGAAGCAGGCCAACGACGAGTTCGACCTCTACCGCATCGGCTTCATCGCGGTGCCGGTGACCCTCGACGGCCGCCCGGTGGGCGTGCTCACGGCGCACCGCACCTCGCGCTCGACCACCATGGTGGACGAGGACATCAAGGTGATGAAGATCGTGGGCTCGCTGCTGTCGCAGACGCTGCGCATCGCGGAGATGGTCCGCGAGGAGAACAGCCGCCTGGTGCAGGAGAACAAGGAGCTGCACCTCGAGCTGGAGGAGCGCTACAATCCCGAGAACATGATCGCCGACTCCTCGGCGATGGCCAAGACGCTCGACATGGTGCGCCGCGTGGCGGGCACCGACGCCATCGTGCTCCTCCGCGGCGAAAGCGGCACGGGCAAGTCGCTGCTGGCGCGCAGCATCCACTTCTCGAGCCCGCGCAAGCGCGCGCCCTTCGTGATCGTCAACTGCGCGTCGCTGCCGGCCACGCTCATCGAGAGCGAGCTCTTCGGGCACGAGAAGGGCGCCTTCACGGGCGCCTTCGCGCAGCGCACCGGCCGCTTCGAGGCGGCCGACGGCGGCACGCTCTTCCTGGACGAGATCGGCGAGCTGCCGATGGAGACGCAGGCCAAGCTGCTGCGCGTGATCCAGGACGGCACGTTCGAGCGCGTCGGTTCGTCCAAGACCTTGACCGTCAACGTGCGCCTCATCTGCGCCACCAACGCGGACCTCGAGCAGGCGATCCGCGAGCGGGAGTTCCGCGAGGACCTTTACTACCGCCTGATGGTGGTGCCCGTCCAGGTGCCGCCTCTGCGCGCGCGCCGCGAGGACATCCTGCCCTTGTGCAACTACTTCCTCAAGAAGTTCACCACCAAGTACGGCAAGCGCGTGTCGATCTCGCGCGAGGTGATGGAGTTCCTCGAGGGGTATTCGTGGCCGGGCAACGTGCGCGAGCTGGAGAACACCATCGAGCGCACGGTGGTGCTCGCGGGCGGCGAGACGCTCACGCCCCGCGATATTCCCATCCTGGAGACCTTGGTGGCGCCCTCCGCGCATCCGGTGCATCCCGGGCATCCCGGGAGCGCGGGAGCGCCGCCGGCCCCGGTTGCGGCCCCGGAACCGGCGCCGGGCATCGTCACCTTCGGGCCCATGCAGGGGCGCACGCGCGAGCGTCAGCCGTATGAGCGGGTGCCTTTGCGCGAGAAGGACATTCGCGAGGCGATGCACAACGCGGGCGGCATCCAGACGCATGCGGCGCGCATGCTCGGCGTCTCGCTGCGCCAGCTCCGCTACGCGCTGTCGCGCTTCGACATCAAGGCGACGGAGTTCAAATACTGACGTTGACGAAGGGGATGGTGGATGCGAAGTCCTTCGTTAGCCATCCTGCGTCGAGGGTGGACGGTAGGGAAATCAAAGGAAGAGGATTTTCCTCTACCTTCCACCCTCCAACGTCTACCGTCTGTTCTTCGGCGTATACCCGCTCTTGCGCGGCGGCGCCTTCTTGCCAGTGCGCGGCTTGGCTGTCCGCTGTGAGCTGTCCGCTGTCAGCTCCTCTTCGTCCACCGCATCGACCTTCACCTTCTTGCGGTTGAGGATGCCGTATTTGTCCGGGATCAGCACGACCAGCATCTCGAGGTTGTTGGTGCCGGGAAACATGTCGAAGGGAACCGCCTTGGCCACCATGTAGCCCTGCCGGCGCCAGCGGTCGATTTCGGCGGGCATCACGTTCATGTCGCAGAACAGGTAGGCGACGCGGCGCGGGTTGCGCGACGCGAGCAGGGGAATCACGCCCGGCGCCGTGCCCTGGCGCGGCGGATCGAGCAGGAGGATCTCGGGCGTCTCGTCGGGAGGCGGCAGGAGCTTGAGCAGCGACTTCGCGTCGATGCGGCCGGCCGTGAAGCGGACGTTGCGCGTGCGCGAGGCCCCTGCGGCCTTCTTCGCGGAGTCGATGGAGATGGGCGAGCCCTCGACGCCGAAGGCCTGCGCGCTGAGCGCGGCCGCGGGCAAGGTGAACAGGCCGCAGCCGCAGTACAAGTCGATGAGGCGGTCGGTGGACTGCGGCTTGAGCGCGTTCACGACTTGGTCGATGACATGCGGCAGGATGGAGAGGTTGACCTGGAAGAATCCGGTGGGATGCAGCAGGTAGCGCTTGTCGGCGACGGAGATGGGCAGGAACTCGGGCCCGAACAGCGTCTTGACGCGGAAGGCGCCTTCCGAAACGCGCGACTCGATGTAGTAGTCCGACCGCGTCTTGTCGAAGAAGACGTGCGCGGCCTTCACCTTCGAGCCCGCCATGCGGGCGAGGTGGTCGGCGAGCAGGCCCGCCTTGCGCACCACGTCGGCGTTGAGGCGGAAGACGTTGAAGACGACCATGAGGTCGTCTCCGCCGCGCACGATCAGGAAGTTGAGCGACGCGGCGAGGGGGCGATAGGACTCTTCGTTGAGCTTGTCGAGCGCGAACTTGTACACCG
>DATAHJ010000243.1:0-1755 GCA_036263275.1 Fibrobacteria bacterium
AATATCCGGGGCACTGACATGTACGCGATCATCGGGGCGATGGAGGAGGAGGTGGCGGAGTTCCTGGCGCACGCGAAGGTAACTCGCGTGACGGAGCGCCCGCACTTCAAGGTGCACGAGGGCATGCTGTTCGGCGCGCCCGTGGCCATCGTGAAATGCGGCGTGGGCAAGGTGTTCGCGGCGCTGATCACGCAGCACCTGATCGACCGCTATGCGCCCTCCGCGGTGATTTCGACCGGGGTGGCCGGCGGCCTTTCCCCGAATCTTTCGATCGGCGACGTGGTGGCGAGCCGCGACTGCATCCAGCACGACATGGACGTGGCGGCGCTGGGCTTCGCGCGCGGGCACATCCCGTTCAGCGACCTGCGCGTGTTCTGGGGCGACGAAGCCTTGCTGAAGCGCGCCCTGCGGGCGAAGCTGGAATCGGGCCACCGTGTGTCATCGGGCCGCATCCTGACGGGCGACCAGTTCATCGCGGGCGCCCGGCACGAGACGCACGGCCACCTCACCGCCGAATTACAAGGCGACGCGGTGGACATGGAATCCGCGGCCATCGCGCAGGTGTGCTTCGTGAACGAAGTGCCGTTCTTGTCCGTCCGAACGATCTCGGACAAAGCCGACGGCACGGCGCACGTGGACTTCAACGCATTTCTGCCCGAGGTCGTGCGGAACTCTTTTGCAGTGGTGAGGGGTATTCTGGCGGGGGCGTAGGGGTTTCGGGATTCTTTGGAATCCGCTCTTCGGAAGGTTTGGGTTCGGGAGAACGCGGAACAAAACCCAAGTCCGTCATCCCGGCCCGGCCTGCGCCGGGGTAACCTGCGGCCGGGATCCAGCCAGCGGTGATTCGTCAGCGAAGTAGCACTTCCAACGCCCTCCTAGGGGATTCACCCCATTCCGGATCCGCCTTCCGGCACCTAAACTGTCGGGATGAAATTTACCCCGAATCCGTGCCTGCGGATCGCCTTCGTTTTGTTCTCCCTCGCCTCAGCGGCAAGCGCGCAAGGCATCATCGTGCGCGGCGGAATGAATTTCGCCAGCGCCCTCGCCGACCCGGCCCCCGCCTCGTCCTCGAACCGCGATTTCCGCAAGGGGCTCAACGCCGCGCTGCTGTCCGAGTTCGGGAACAACGCGGTCAGCCTGCTTCTGGGAGCGGGCTACGAGAACAAGGGGATGCATCTCGGCGGCAACGGCGGCGGCAATATCCGCCTCGATTACCTCACGGTTCCCGTCATGGTGTCCTTCGGCACGCAGGCGCGCCGGGCCTCTCCACGCCTGTTCGCGAACGCGGGCGTCGAGCCGGCCTTTCTGCTCTCCTCGGACTACGCCACCGATAACTTCACCTACGCCTTCGACAACGCGAAGGGGTTCGACTTTTGCCTGCGGGGCGAGGTCGGCGGGGAGTTCCCATTCTCCTATTCAGGCCCTTCGGCCATCGTCGGGATGGGCTACACCTTCAGCCTCACGGACGCCAACGCCGGCGACGATGAATGGCGCAACTATGCCATTCATCTCTTCGTCGGGCTCAAGATCAGGACGTTCTGAGAGCCTAAAAGCCCGCCGAAGCATCCGCGAGTTTGCCGAAGGCAAACGAACCATCCAGCCGGCAGCAGGTCGATCGCGAAGAAGTCTTCGGCGCCCCGCGCGGAAATTTGTCGCGGGCTGGTCGATGGATAGAATCGCGGCCCGGCCGGCTTAGCCCAAACGCTTCTCCAAGGCCTCCCGCACGAGATTCGCGTCGGCTTTGACACTCAGGAT
>DATAHJ010000244.1:0-2534 GCA_036263275.1 Fibrobacteria bacterium
ACGGGATGGGAAGCACCCACTTGCGGCCGTCGGCGCCGGGAGCGATCTCGGCTTCAGGGCGATGGTGGGAGTCGAAGGCGGCGACGAAGTTGCGGATAACCCCGCGCGCGAAGCGTGAAAGCATGTTGTTCATGCTCTCCAATTAAACATGATCGCCCCGTTCGCACACGTCTTTCCCGCCCGCATGACATGATTTTACAGGCTCACACTTTCGGACGGAAAATTCGGCGGGGAGACCTGAAAATCGGGCCGAAAAGGGCGGTATTCAAGGAGGATAAAGCGGGGGTTACGGACCCTGGTCAGACATATTTCCGCGGGATCCTGGCGTTCAGACCGGTCAGGATCTCGTAAGGAATCGTGCCCGCGCGCTCGGCGAGCTCGCCGACGGTGACGCGCTCGATCCGGCCCTCGCCCGGCTGCTCGCCGATCAGCACCGCCTCGTCGCCGTTGAACGCTTCCCCCCCGGGGCCGAGGTCGACCATCATCTGGTCCATGCACACGGCGCCCACTTGGGGGTGACGGACACCCCGAATGAGCACCTCGGCGCGGTTGCTGAGCGCGCGGGGATAGCCGTCGCCGTAGCCCACCGGCAGGGTGACCACGCGCGTGTCGCCGGGCGCGCGCCACAAGTGCCCGTAGCTCACGCCGCCGCCGGCCTTGACCACCTTGAAGTACACCACCTTGGTCGTGAGCGTCATCACGGGCTCCAGGCCGATCGCGTCGCAGGCGCCGGCGAGGCCGGGCGCGGGCGCGACACCGTACAGCGAAATGCCGGGGCGCACCATGTCGAGGCGCGCCTCGGGGAAGCGCAGCGCGCCCGCGGAGTTCGCGATGTGCCGCAGCGGCGGCGGCAGCGCGCGCTTCTCGAAGAAGCGCGCGCATTCCAGGAAGCGCTCCAGTTGCAGCCGCGTGAAGGAAACGTCCTCCTCGTCGGCGCGGGCGAAATGGGAGAAGATTCCGACCACGTCGCACCACTTCAGCGTGAGCACGCGTTCGAGCAGCGCGTCGGCGGAATAGTGGTGGACGCCCAGCCGCTCCATCCCGGTGTCGATCTTGAGATGCACGCGCGCGCGGCGCTTCAGGTGCGCCGCCGCGGCCTCGATCTGTTCCAGCTTCGAGACCGACGACGCCGTGACGTCCAAATCATTTTCGATATACAGTTTCGCCTGGTCGGCGAGCAGGCCGCCGAAGACGAGGATGGGGATCTTCACGCCCGCCTTGCGGAGGATGACGCCCTCCTCGACGTAGGCGCAGCCCAGGAAGTCCGCCCCCGCCGCCTCAAGATGCAGGGCGCAGCGCTCCAGCCCATGCCCGTAGGCGTTGGCCTTGACCACGGCCATGACCCGCGAGGGGGCGACGTGGGCGCGGAGACGCTCGAAGTTGCGCTGGAGGCGGCCCAGGTCCACGGTCATCACCGCGGGGCGGGTGGCGAGCAGGCCGACGTTGGGATTAAGCGATTCCATGGGGGTATTCTGCGCGGAATATAGTCCCTCCGCGGTATCTGCGCGATCGATGCTTCATGCCTGCGGCAACGCCCCCGCCCGGCGAAGGACGGGCCGCGAAGGATACCGAACAATCCGGCCATCACGAAGGGTACCCCCTTTTTCTAAATATCCCGTGATCATGCGTCGCAATCTGCTGCACCCCGGGGCCACCGAACTCGTCTACGAAATCCGGGAAATCGTCAAGAAGGCCAACCTCTTCCGCAACGAAGGGGTGGAGATCTTTTGGGAAAACATCGGCGACCCGGTCCAGAAGGGCACGCCCATTCCCGACTGGATGAAGCAAATCGTCGCCGACCTCGCGATGGATTCGCGCAGCTACGGCTACTGCCCCACCAAGGGCGTGCTCTCGACGCGCGAATTCCTGGCGAAGCGCACCAACGACCTCGGCGGTGCGCAGATCACGCCCGAGGATATCCTCTTCTGCAACGGCGTGGGCGACGCCATCAGCAAGGTGTACCAGTACCTCGATCCCGGCTCGCGCATCATCGGGCCGTCGCCGGCGTATTCGACCCACAGCTCCGCCGAGGGCGGCCACGCGGGCCAGCCCCCCATCACCTACCGCCTGAATCCGGAGAACAACTGGTATCCGGACATGGACGACCTGCGGAACCAGGTGAAGTACAACCCGGGCATCGTGGGGATCCTCATCATCAATCCCGACAACCCGACGGGCATGGTGTACCCCGAGTCGGTGCTGCGCGAGATCGTGGCGCTGGCGAAGGAATACAAGCTGTTCATCATCGCCGACGAGATCTACACGCACATCACCTACAACGGCGCCAAGGCGGTGCAGTTGGCCGAGGTGATCGGCGACGTGCCGGGAATCGGGATGAAGGGCCTCTCGAAGGAGATGCCCTGGCCGGGCTCGCGCTGCGGCTGGCTGGAGTTCTACAACACGGCGAAGGACTCGGAGTTCGCGCGCCTCGTGAAGACGATCGAGGACGCGAAGATGCTCGAGGTCTGCTCGACCACGCTGCCGCAGATGGCCATCCCGGCCATCCTGGGGCACAAGGACTTTCCCGCGCACCG
>DATAHJ010000245.1:0-6294 GCA_036263275.1 Fibrobacteria bacterium
CTCGGGCCGGGGCGTGGTCCGCTCGCTGCTGCGCAGCGACGGCGGCGCCGCGGGCATCCTCAGCCTCGACAGCATCGCGGCGGCCGCGCTCGACCCGTCGGCGAAGGCCCCCTGCATCCGCATGGATGGCAAGCAGGTCTTCAAGCTCGCCGTCTCCGAAGTTTCGCGCGTCGTCGTCGACGCGCTCGCGGCCGAAGGCCTCAAGCCTTCCGACCTCGATCTTTTCGTGGCCCACCAGGCTAACGTTCGCATTCTCGGGGCCATCGGCGAGAAGCTGGGGCTGCCCGACGACAAGGTGTTCGTGAACGTGCACAAGTACGGAAACACCTCCGCGGCCTCCGTGCCGCTCGCGCTCTATGAGGCCGAAGCCGAGGGCCGCCTCAAGCCCGGCATGCTCGTCGCCCTCGCCGCCGTCGGCGGCGGCATGGCGTGGGGAGTGAATATCCTTCGTTGGTAAAGGACCGGGTTGTCCGTTGTCAGTTGTCGGAGGAAACACGACATCCGATGGGTAAAACGAACATAACGGTAACGGGCGTTAGCCAAGGAACGATCGGACAACTGACAACCGACAACTTCTTAACCCTCATTTCTTAAGTCTACCACCATGACCAAACGCATCCTGCTCTTCCCCGGACAAGGCTCCCAGTACCTCGGCATGGGCAAGAAGCTCGCCGAGTCGCACGCCGGCGCGAAGCGCCTCCTCGAAGAAGCCAACGACGTGCTCGGCTTCGATCTCTCCGACATCCTCTGGAACGGCCCCGAGGAGAAGCTCACCTCCACCGACAACACCCAGCCCGCGCTCTTCACCGTCTCGATGATGGCGATGGAATGGCTGAAGGAACGCAACGTCGCGTATGACTACGCCGCCGGGCATTCGCTGGGCGAATACTCCGCGCTATGCGCCGCGGGCGTGTTTTCCTTCGCCGATGGGCTCAAGCTCGTTCGCCTGCGCGGAGAACTGATGGCCAAGGCCGGCGTGGCGAAGCCCGGCGCGATGTCCGCCATCCTGGGCCTCGAGCGCGACAAGCTCGAAGAGGCGTTGAAGGCCGCTTCGGCGTCCGGCATCGTGGTCGCCGCGAACTTCAACAGCACCACGCAGATCGTGATCTCGGGCGAGGCGGCCGCCGTGGACGCCGCCGAGAAGCTGTGCGCCGAAGCGGGCGCGAAGAAGGTGGTGCGCCTCGCGGTGAGCGGCGCGTTCCACTCGCCGCTGATGGAGTATGCCGTCGAAGGGTTCAAGCCCGGCCTCGAGGGCGTAGCATTCTCGGCCCCCAAGGTCCCAGTCATCCAGAACGTGACCGCGAAGCCCGAGACCGATCCCGCCGCCCTCAAGGCCGGCCTGCTCAAGCAGCTCACCGCCCCGGTGCGCTGGGTCGAGTCGATGCAGTTCGCGGCGGAACAAGGCGTGACCGAGGCGCTAGAGGTGGGCGCGGGAAAAGTATTGATGGGCCTCTTGCGCGGCATCACCCGCGACATCAAGGTCACGCCGGTCGAAAATCCCGAGGACCTCGCCTAAAGGCGAGGAGTTACGAATTACGAGTTACGAGTTAAAAACGGCGCAAACCCGTTTTGTGTTCCATTCGTAACTCGTAACTCGTAATTCGTAACTTTCCTTCGCCATCGATTTTCAGTTTCAAGTTCGGAGATTCGCATGCTTGACTTGACCGGCCAAACCGCCCTCGTCACCGGGGCCAGCCGCGGACTCGGCTACGCCATCGCCCATCGCCTCGCCTCGCAGGGCGCGTCCGTGCATCTCGTCGCCCGCGGCCAGGCCGGGGTGGAGGAGGCCGCCGCCAAGATCGCCGCCGAGACTGGCGCGAAGACCGTGGCCCACGCCGCCGACATCGCCGACGGCGAGGCGGTCGCCGCGCTGTTCGAGAAGGTGGGCGAGACCGACATCCTCGTGAACAACGCCGGCATTACCCGCGACGGCTTGCTCATGCGCATGAAGGACGAGGATTTCGACGAGGTGATCCGCGTCAACCTCCGCTCCGTGTTCCTCTGCACCCGCGCCGCCGTCAAGGTGATGATGAAGAAGCGCTACGGCCGCATCGTCAACCTGACCTCGATCGTGGGCGTGCACGGCCAGGCCGGGCAGACCAACTACGCCGCCTCCAAGGCCGGCATCATCGGCTTCACCAAGGCCACCGCCAAGGAAGTCGCCACCCGCGGGATCACCTGCAACGCCGTGGCCCCCGGTTTCATTGAATCCGACATGACCGCCGTCCTGACCGACGCGCAGAAAACCGGCATCCTGGCCTCCATCCCCAATGGCCGCATGGGGAAGCCCGAGGAAATCGCCGACCTGACGGCCTACCTCGTTTCCCGGGAATCGGCTTATATTACCGGGCAGGTCCTCTCGATCGACGGGGGCATGGGGATTTAAGTCGGGGCCGGGTTGGTCGGGTTTCGCTGCGGGGAACGTTTTCCCGGAAGTGAACGCGGACAAGCTTCGATTCCAGCGAAAACCCCCGCCTGTTTGTTATAATTAGCCCACCATTCAAGGAGCCGAAAATGTCCGATGACATGCTGCAGAAAATCACCAAGGTGATCGTCGACAAGCTCGGGGTTACCGAGGACAAGGTCAAGCCCGAGGCCGCCTTCGTCGAGGACCTCGGCGCCGACTCGCTCGACCAGGTCGAGCTGGTGATGGCCCTCGAGGACGAGTTCGATCTCGAGATCCCCGATGAGGACGCCGAGAAGCTCAAGAAGGTGGGAGACGTCATCTCCTACATCCAGTCCAAGGGCTGATCCGGTTTCGGGTTCCCTTGAGCACCTGCGGAACTAACGTGAGAAAGGGAAGGCACTGCGCGCAAGCGTCGGTGCCTTCTTCATTTTGATGCTTTCCTTCCTCAAAAGACTGGCCGGCTCGCTGGGTTCGCTCAACGGGCGTGACGGCTGGAAGCGTCCCGTGGCCCTCGAAAAGGCCATGGGCTACCGCTTCAAGGACCCCAAGCTCCTGAAGATGGCGCTCTCGCACCGCTCGTGGGTGAATAACGTAACCCGTGGTGCCAGGCCACCTTCCAACGAGCGCCTCGAGTTTCTCGGAGACTCGGTGATGAACGCCATCATCACGGACACCCTCTATCGCCGGTTCCCCGGCTGCGACGAGGGCGAACTCTCGAAGATGAAGTCCCTCGTGGTCAGCGCCAAGGTGCTGGTACCCTGCGCCGAGCAGCTCGACCTGGGCGCTTACATGCTGCTGAGCAAGTCCGAGGAGAAATCGGGCGGGCGTTCCCGCCACAGCATTCTGGCCGATGCCTACGAGGCGGTGCTGGGAGCCGTGTACCTCGACGGGGGCTACGAGGCGGTCCGTTCGCTCATGAAGCCCACGCTCATCCGCATCATGGACGACGTGCTCATCGACCAGGACCTGGCCAACTACAAGAGCCTGCTGCTCGAGTACACCCAGTCGCGCGGTTTCGGTTCCCCGCATTATTCCGTCATCCGCGAGAGCGGCCCGGAGCACCGCAAGGTGTTCGTGGTGGCCGCCATGGTACGGGGCGAGGAGTGGGGAAGGGGCACGGGCGGGACAAAGAAGGACGCCGAGCAGGCCTGCGCCCGCGACGCGCTGGAAAAACGGGACGCGTTGGTGGGGGGGTAATCCTTCGGGGGCGATGCTTCGCCGTTGTCGCCCATTCTTCGGAGAAAATCCGTTGCCGTTGTCACGAAACTTTGAAGTCTAGGCTTCGTCGTTGTCGGTTGTCGGCGGGACCCGATTTCAGCTTGAGGCTTTTCGTTACCGACAACTGACAACGGACAACTGACAACCCCTTTCGCCTGCCTCTCTCATGTCTTATCTCCCAACCTCCTGGCGCCTCCTCCTTGACGGCCCGCAAAGCGGCGCGCGAAACATGGCGGTCGATGCCGCCGTGCTGCGCGCCGTGGAGACGGGCGAGAGCCCGCCGACGCTGCGGCTCTACGCTTGGAAGCCCTGGTGCGTGAGCCTGGGGCACTTCCAAAAACCTGAGAGGGAACTCGACGGGGCCGCGCTGCTTGCGCGCGGGTGGGACTTCGTGATCCGCCCGACGGGCGGGCGCGCCGTGCTGCACGCCGAGGAGCTGACCTACTCGATCCTCGCGCGGCGCGATGCCGCGCCGTGGTGCGCCACGCTGGCCGAGTCGTACGAGGCGATCGGCGCGGCGTGGGCGCATGCGCTGGAAGGGTTCGATCTGGAGATGGTGCGGGGCGCCGCGCCGGCGCGCACGGATGCCGGTGAGGCAGGGGTCGCGCCGCCATGTTTCGCATCGTCCGCGAAATCGGAACTGGCCCATGGCGTCCGCAAGGTGGTGGGCTCGGCGCAGCGGCGCACCCGCGGCGCCTTCGTGCAGCACGGCTCCATCCCGCTCACGCCCGGCCACGAGCGGCTGCCCGAGGTCCTTCCGCTGGACGACGCCGGACGCGCGGCCTACGCGCGCACGCTGCGCGAGCATGCGGTGTCGCTGGGGGAGATCGGCATCGTGCCCGCGGGCGCGGAGCGCGCCGCGTGGGAGCGCACGCTGGCGGACGCCTTGCTCTTCGCCTTGGGCGCGCATGGCGAAGTCGGCGCGCTCACGCCTGCCGAGGAGGCCTTCGCCGCCGAGCGCGAGGCGGAGCACAGGGAAAGGCAGAGGGAGTTTTTAGCGAGGAGCAGGGAGCATAGAGCAGGAATCAAAAATGACTGAACCTCTCTGCTCCACGCTCTTTGCTCTCCGCTTCTTCTCACATCCCCAATTCGCCGAGCCTTTCCTCCGTCCCCATCTCCGCGAACAGAGCGCTGAGGTTCGAATCGCTCGGGTCGGCGTCGGGGTCGTCGCCATAAAACGTCGCCGCCGACTTGCGGCCCACGTCGAGCGAACGGTTGGGTTCCAGGAACTCCCTGTCGTCGTCCTCGGAGTCTTCGTCCGTGGAGGCTGGTGTGGACTGTCGCATGGCGCACATCCTTGGGTTGTCTCCCCCTGCCGGGAATATATCGCGAAGCGGTACTTCGGGGGTGTTCCTTCGTCGTTGGTTGTTGGTAGTTGGTGGCAATACCCGGGGAAATTTCCGCTACCAACCACCAACGGCAAAGGGAAGCCTGCAAGGGACATTCCAACGCCGAAGCATCGGCTAAAATCCCACCACCCCCCAAATTTCCCGATTCCTCCCAGTTTCCCCCTCAAAGCGGTTTACGGCCCTCGAAATGGTTAAATTTCCCCGATTCCCGAGGGACTCCCTTTGTCTGAAGCCGCCCCCGCACAAGCCCAAACATCGGCCTCCACCACTCCGGCGGCTGAATTCGCGCCCCCCCTGATTGTGCAGGGGGATATGACCATCCTGCTGGAGGTCGCGCACCCCATGCACGACGAGGCGCGGGATGCCGTGGCGCCCTTCACCGAGCTGGTGAAGAGCCCCGAGCACGTGCACACCTACGCCATCTCCCACCTGTCGCTGTGGAACGCCGCATCGGCCGGGCATACCTCCGACGAGGTGCTGGGGACGCTGCGCAAGTACTCGCGCTATGCGCTGCCGGCCAACGTGGTGTTCGAGATCGAGACCTTCATGGACCGCTACGGCCAGGTGCGCCTGCTTCGTGAGCCGGGCGGCCTGGTGCTCGAGGCCGACGATCCGATGGTTCTGGAGGAGATCTGCCGCCACCGCGACGTGGCCGCGTTCGTGGAGGAGGCGCCGCACAACGGTCGCGCCCTGCTCAAGCCGCATGCCCGTGGCGCAGTGAAGGTGGCCCTGACGCAGATCGGTTTCCCCGCGGAGGATCTCGCCGGCTACGCGCAAGGCAAGCCGCTCGAGATGGGGCTCCGCGAAACGACCCTTGAAGGCAAGCCGATGAACCTCCGCGACTACCAAGCCGCGGCGGCACAGGTTTTTTATTCCGGCGGCTCGGAAAAGGGCGGCTCGGGCGTGGTCGTGCTTCCCTGCGGCGCGGGCAAGACCGTGGTGGGCATGGCCACGATGGCGCGCTGCAAGTGCCACACGCTGGTGCTCACCACCAACGTCACCGCCGCGCGCCAGTGGATCCGCGAGATCCTCGACAAGACCACGCTCACGCCCGACCAGGTGTCGGAGTACACGGGCGACCACAAGAGCATCGCGCCCGTGACGGTGGCGACGTATCAGATCCTGACCTATCGCAAGCGCAAGACCGAGGAGTATCCGCACTTCGGCCTGTTCTCCGAGAACCCGTGGGGCCTCATCCTCTATGACGAGGTGCACCTGCTCCCGGCGCCGGTGTTCCGCATCTCCGCCGACATGCAGGCCACGCGCCGCCTCGGCCTCACGGCCACGCTGGTGCGCGAGGACGGCAAGCAGAAGGAAGTG
>DATAHJ010000246.1:0-3591 GCA_036263275.1 Fibrobacteria bacterium
GAGGGACTGCCAGAAGGTGAGGGAGTCGGGAGACATGGCCGATAAGTTACGAATTACGAGTTACGAATCACGAGCAAAAACGGCCTCGGAACATGGCATTTGGAGATCTCGAAACCTCGCCCATCCGATCCGCCAAATCGGTCGACAACCTCCAGCATTGATTCGTAACTCGTAACTCGTAATTCGTAACTTTCTCCCCATGCAATCGTTCCGCGACGAAGTGGCCCAGCGGTTTCGCGCCGTGCAGGATCACATCTGCTCTTTTCTGGATGCCGAAAACGGCGAGCGCTTCCGCGAGGATGCCTGGACATACGACAAGGGCGAAGGCGGCGGCCGGACGCGGGTGTACGACGGGGGAAATCTCCTCGAAAAAGGCGGCGTCAATTTCTCCGCCCTCACCGGCGGGTCGCTGCCCGCCTCGGCGGCCACGGCTTTCCGCATTCCCGACGGCACCCCGTTCTTCGCCACCGGCGTCAGCCTCGTGCTGCATCCGCACAATCCGATCGCGCCCACCATCCACCTGAACATCCGCTACTTCGAGGCCGGCGACGTCCACTGGTTCGGCGGCGGCGTCGACCTCACGCCGTATTATCCCGTCGAGTCGATGGTCGTGGACTTTCATCGCGCGCTGCGCGATTTCTGCGCCACGTCGGGCCGCGACTACGCGGCCCACAAAAAAGCCTGCGACGAATACTTCTACCTCAAGCACCGCAAGGAAGCCCGTGGCGTGGGAGGCCTGTTCTTCGACCATCTCCGCGGGCCGCAGGAAGAGGAACTGGCCTTCGTCGAAGGCCTCGGAAGAATTTTCCCGGACCTTTATCGCCCCTTCGCCGCGCTGCGGGAAAAACCTTTCACCGCGGCTCAGCGCGAGTTCCAATTGCATCGCCGTTCGCGCTACGCCGAGTTCAACCTCGTGTGGGATCGCGGCACGCTCTTCGGCCTCCAGTCCGACGGCCGCACCGAATCGATCCTGATGTCGATGCCTCCCTTGTGCAAGTGGCTCTACGGCTACGTGCCGCCCGCCGGCAGCGACGAGGAACGCCTGACGGAATACTTCCTGAAGCCGCGCGATTGGGCCTCGATGGGGGCATGATGGGCGCGCAGGGGACAAGCGGGGCGGAGCGTTTTCCCGATTGGCGAAACTTTCCCATGGTGCGGTTGTGGGAGGACTCGCTGCGAACGCGGGGTTGGCGGATCGATTCAGTTGAAGCGTTGAATCTGTTGGCCCGCTTTGACGGCAGCCCGTTGTTCGCGTTGCTGAGGGCCACGGGCGCTGATCCCGAGGGCAAGCCGATGCTGCCCTACGTGCTGGTGCGCGGGGCGGCCGCCGTCGTGGTGCCGGAGTGCATCAATCGCGCCACGGGCGAACGCAAGCTCCTGATGGTGTATCAGCGCCGCGTGGGCGACGGTTCGTTGAGCCTCGAGTTTCCGGCGGGCATGGTCGAGAACGGCGGCGATCCCGCCGAAGCGGCGACGCGCGAACTGCAGGAGGAAACCGGACTGGATGCCGATGCGTTGCGCGGCGTCACCTTGGAGCCGTTGTGGGGTCGCGGACTGGTGACCTCCCCGGGGCTCTCGGACGAAGTCGTGCATTTCTACGCCGTCACGGTGGAACTCGACGACGCGCGCTTCCGCGCCCTCGAAGGCGGCGCGGCGGGCCATCCGGACGAAGGCGAACACATCACGACGACCCTCAAGACCCCCGCGGAAGCCTTCCCCGAAGTGGGCAGCACGTTGGCGCTGATGGGTCTCCTTCTTCACCAGCGTCGCGGAAGAAAACCATGACGACGCGCCGCACGAAGACCGTCGCCGCGGCCTCCCGCCTCGGTCGTTTCACCGAATCGGTGATCCGCGAGCAGACGCGCCTGGCGCGCGTCCACGAAGCCGTCAACCTGGCGCAAGGGTTTCCCGACTTTCCCTGCCCGCCCGAGTTGAAGGAGCTCTCGCGCCGCGCCATCGACGAAGATCATAACCAGTACTCCATCACTTGGGGATTGCCCGGCCTGCGCGCGGCGATCGCGAAGAAGGCCAAGGCCTTCAACGGCATCGTCGCGAATCCCGAGACGGAAGTCACGGTGACTTGCGGTTCGACCGAGGCCATGATGTGCGCCTTCCTCGGCCTAGTGGATCCGGGCAAGGAAGTCATCCTCTTTCAGCCCTTCTACGAGAACTATCAGCCCGACAGCTATCTCTCGGGCGCGAAGCCCGTTCACGTCGCGATGCACCCGGATGCCCGGACGGGAGAGTGGACCTTCGACGAGAAGGAACTGGCGCGCGCGTTCGGCCCCAGGACCGCGGCGGTGGTCATCACCACGCCGCACAATCCCACGGGCAAGGTGTTCTCGCGCGCCGAGCTGGAAATCATCTCGAAGCTGTGCCAGAAGTGGGGCGCGAAGGTCTTCTCGGACGAGATCTACGAGCACATCGTATACGAAGGGCGCCACGTGAGCCCGGCCTCGGTGCCGGGCCTCGAGGATCGCACGGTGACCATCAACAGTGCGTCGAAGACCTATGGCGTCACCGGTTGGCGCGTGGGCTGGGCCATCGCGCCCGCGCCCCTCAGCGAGTCGATGCGCAAGGTGCACGACTTCCTCACCGTGTGCGCGGCCACGCCGCTGCAGACGGCCGTGCAGGGCGCCCTGGCCTTGCCTGCTTCATACTATCGCGGCATGGCGGCGGAGTATCGCGAGCGCCGCGAGTTCATCCTGAAGGGCCTGACGGACACGGGGTTCAAGCCCTTCAAGCCGCGCGGCGCATACTATGTGATGGCCGATGCCTCGGCACACCTCGGACGGGGCAAGCCGAAGGACGATACCGAGCTGGCGCGTCTGCTGGTGGAGGAGATCGGCGTGGCCGCGGTGCCCGGCTCTTCGTTCTATCGTGCGGGAAAGCAGGGGCGCTCGGACCTCTTGCGCTTCTGCTTCTGCAAGAAGGAAGAGACGCTCACGGCGGCGGTGGAGCGACTCAAAAAACTGTAGGCACGACGTCGGGTTCCTCGAGGAACCCTCGAATTCTATATACCCCCTCCATGTCTTCCGCGGCTGAATTGAAGGTCCTCGTCCTCCTCGGCGGAGGCATGCCCCAGGCCTACTGGTATGGGGCGGGAGATATCTCCGAGTCAGCCCTTCGACCGGGAACCGTCGTCGAAGTCCCGCTGAGGAACCGGCAGTCGCCCGGCATCGTCATCGAAACGGGAACTCCCGAACTGGCTTTTTCCGTAAAGCCCGTCACCCGCGTCGCGCCCGATGGCGCCCGCGTATCCGAGGAATGGATCAGCCTCCTGCGCTGGATCTCCTCCTATTACCTCACGCCCCTGCCGCTCGTGCTGCAGGCGGCGCTTCCCAAGATCGCCACGCGCTTCCTCTTCCACCCGCCCAAGCGGGTGGTCAAGCGCAAGGACGCCGAAAGCTTCTCCGAAACGAACGAAGCTCATTCCAGTGCGTACCCCCCCACCCCCGAACAACGCGTCGCCATCGACCGCCTGTCCGAGGCCATGGATGCAGGCTCAGCCAAGACCTTCCTCCTGCACGGCATCACCGGCAGCGGCAAGACGCTTGTGTATCTTCATCTCGCCAAACGCGCACTGGAAGC
>DATAHJ010000247.1:0-2142 GCA_036263275.1 Fibrobacteria bacterium
CCGGAATACGCGCTCTCCGCCGTGAAGGCCGCCCAGGAGGGCGGCGCCGACTGCATCGTGCTGTGCGATACCAACGGCGGCATGGCGCTGTCGTGGGAGCTCGAGGCGATCGTGGCGAAGGTGCGCGCGGAGCTGACGACGCCGCTGGGCATCCACGTGCATAATGACACGGGCGTCGCGGTCGCCAACAGCCTCGCCGCCGTCCGCGCGGGCGCGGTGCAGGTCCAGGGCGTGATGAACGGCTACGGCGAGCGCTGCGGCAACGCCAACCTCACCACCATCGCGGCCGACCTGCAGTTCAAGATGGGCATCCCGGTGGTCTCCGACGACCAGATGCGCGGCCTGCGCGCGCTCTCGCTGAGCATCGACGAGACCGCCAACCTCGCGAACGACATCCGCGCGCCGTACGTCGGCGAAGCGGCGTTCGCCCACAAGGGCGGCGCGCACATCGACGGCGTGATCAAGCTGGCGCGCAGTTTTGAACATATGGATCCCAGCCTCGTGGGCAACGGACGCGACTTCGTGGTGTCGAACCAGAGCGGCGGCAGCCTGATCTGGGACAAGATCAAGGCCATCAAGCCCGACGTCGACCGCCGCAGCCCCGAGGTGGCCGACATCCTCGCCGAGGTGAAGCGCCTCGAGGACGAAGGCTACCACTTCGAGTTGGCGGACGGCAGCTTCCAGCTGCTGGCGCGCCGCCGCCTAGGGCTTTTCGAGGATCGCTTCGAGTTCCTGGGCTTCCGGGCCATCGAGGAACAGAACGGCGCGGGCATCCGTTCCGAGTTCACGCTCAAGCTGAAGGTGGGCGACGCCGTGGAGCACACTGCCGCCGAGGGGAACGGCCCCGTTGACGCGATGAACAAGGCCATGCTGAAGGCGTTGGCGAAGTTCTTCCCGTCGCTGAAAGACCTCGAGCTGGAGGACTTCAAGGTACGCGTGCTCGACAACGGCTCCGGAGCGGGCGCGAAGGTGCGCGTGTGGACGCGTTACATGGACCACGGACATCCGGAGCGAGAGCCGTACGGCACCATCGGCGTGTCGACGAACGTGATCGAGGCGTCCTGGATGGCCCTCCGCGACGGGGTGCAGTACAAGCTGATGCTGGACGGGGAGGGATAGCTGACGACTTACAGCAGACAGCGAACAGCCGAAAATTCATACGCTGTCAGCTGTAGGCTGTAAGCTGTCCGCGCTCTTTCGTTAGCTAGACTTCTCCCCATGGCCTACCGTCCCTCCGCCAACGCCCCCGTGGAGCCCCCCTCCTCCTCGGGTTCCGTCCCCTTCGGCGTGCAACTTCTGGCCTTCTTGGCCGGCCTCGTCTTCCTCCTGCTCTCGGGCAAGTCGGTGATGCAGGACGCGCGACTCATCGACCGGCTGCGCCACCTCGACGCCTATTATGAGGCGGTCCCTGCGACGTGGCTCAAGGTGGAAGTGCGCCGCGACACCTCGGGCAAGAGCGACTACTACCCCGACGTGCTCTTCGACGCCAACGTGCACGGCCAGAGCGTGTGGGGCTGGAGGCTCTCGCTGGAGGAAGCTCCGGGCGACAGCCAGCAGTGGGCGCAGCGCCTCGCGAAGTATCGCGTGGGCGACACGGTGACGGCATGGGTGGATCGCCAGGACCCCAAGAACTCGTTCATCGAGAAGCGCAACGACGGCCTCCAGCGCGTGCTCTCGAAGGCCCTGCTGGGCGCGGCCTTCGGGCTGTTCGGTGCGACGCTCGTCGTCCTGGCCTTGTACGGCTGGGTGCGCGCGGGCTTCGGCAGGAAGCCGTCGGCCGCGAAAAGAAAAAGGCGCGGTGACCGCGCCTCTTCCCTGATTCTCTAGAGCGCTATTTAGTGGGCGGTTCCCGCCGCTTCCGCCGCGAGCAGGTGCTCCGCGTCGAGCGCGGCCATGCAGCCCGTGCCCGCCGACGTGATCGCCTGGCGATACACGTGGTCCTGCACGTCGCCCGCCGCGAACACGCCCTCGACGCTGGTCTTCGTCGTGCCCGGCGTGGTGAGGAGGTAGCCGCTTTCGTCGGTCTTGAGCTGTCCGCCGAGGAACGACGTGTTGGGCAGGTGGCCGATGGCGTAGAACAGGCCCGCGGCGGGGATCTTCGACACCTCGCCCGTCTTGACGTTCTTCACCACCACGCCCTCG
>DATAHJ010000248.1:0-10413 GCA_036263275.1 Fibrobacteria bacterium
GCGACTCCCTCGCCCACCGTTCTCGCGTCCAGCGGCCCTCCGCGTTATTTGGCGCTTGAGCGGATTCTGATTTAAGCCTCTCTCCTCGGGCGGTTCCCGCCTCCATCTGTACCATACGCGGCGCTTGGTGCGTCGTGTCCACCCGTCCCCGGTTCGGGACTTGCAGACCTTTCCAAGGAGAGTTCCATGCGTCTTCGATTTTCACCGTTGGCTTTCATTCTTTTGTCCTCTTCCATCGCCGCTTCCGTCCTGACCGGCTGTAAAAAGGAGGAACAGGTAAAGGGCGTGGTACCCGAAGCGAAGGCTTCAGCCTATCACTGTCCCATGCATCCGCAAATCGTCAAGGATGCTCCGGGATCCTGCCCTATTTGCGGCATGACCCTCGTTCCCATCACGGCCCCCGGAGAAGAGCATCAAGCCGGTGCAGGTAAGTATCCCGTCATTGAGCTTTCCGCCGAGATGATTAAAACCCTCAAGATCCGCACGGAGAAAATTCGCCTTCGGGACAGTTCTGGAATTTTCATTCCCTCTAAAGCCTTGGTCCGTACCGAAAACCGGATGCGCGTCGTCGTCGCATTGGGAGGGGGCAGGTTCCAGCCGCGTCCTGTTGAAATCGGAGAAGAGACCTCCGATTCGGTCTCCATCGTGTCCGGACTGAAAGAGGGCGAGGAGATCGTGTTGTCCGGGCAGTTTCTGCTGGATTCGGAAAGCAGCCTTCGGTCTTCGGTTTCCTCGGCCAAGGCGAAATAGGGGGCAATTATGGAATACCACGAAAACTCTTTCCTGACGCGAGTCGTAGGTTGGTCCATCCGAAACCGCATCCTCGTCCTGCTTGTCGCAGGCATGGGACTCCTCGGCGGCTTATGGGCGCTTTCGGCCACGCCTGTTGACGCCATTCCCGACATGGGAGACACCCAGGTCATTGTCTATGCGGAGTACAAGGGGCAATCCCCGCGCTCCGTGGAAGATCAAGTGACCTACCCCCTGACAACGGCCCTCATGTCCGTTTCGGGATCGAAAGCGGTCCGGGGGTATTCATTCTTCGGCTATTCCCTCGTCTATGTGCTCTTTGAGGACGGTGTCGATCCGTATTGGGCACGGAGCCGCGTTCTGGAATATTTGAACACGGCCCAGAGAAGTTTGCCCGGCGGGGTTACTCCGACCTTGGGGCCGGACGGCTCCGGCGTGGGATGGGTTTTCGAGTACGCGCTTGTTTCTGACAAGCGTCCCTTGCAGGAGCTGCGATCCCTTCAAGACTGGTACCTAAAACAAGGCTTGGCCTCGGTGGATGGCGTGAGCGAGGTTGCCTCGGTCGGTGGCGCGGTCAAGCAATACCAGATTCAGGCGGACCCAAGGCGGCTGGACAGCCTCGGAGTTTCCCTCTCGGACCTTGAAGAAGCTGTCTCCCGCGCCAGCGGAGATGCAGGCGGAGAAGCTCTCAACATGGGCGAGGCGGAATTCATGGTCCGCGTGCAAGGAACCCTTCATGGGTTGGAGGACTTGAAGGCCGTCCCCGTCCGGTACGACAGCGCCACCCGCAAGGCTCTGCTCCTGGGTGAGGTCGCGACGGTTTCCCCGGGGCCGGAAATGCGAAGGGGCATCGCCGAGCTGGATGGCAAGGGAGAAGTTGTCGGGGGCATCGTGGTCATGCGCCAGGGAAGCAATGCCTTGGATGTCATCAAGGCCGTCAAGGAAAAATTGGAAGAACTGAAGCGCGGACTTCCAAAAGATGTCCGGATTGTTCCAACCTATGACCGCTCCAGCCTGATCCTGAAATCCGTCCGTCACCTGTCCTTCAAACTCTTCGAGGAGATGCTGGCCGTGGCCTTGATTTGCGGCCTCTTCCTGCTGCACCTCCGAAGCGCTCTCGTCGCGGTCTTCACGTTGCCGGCAGCGCTGCTTTTGGCCTTTCTCGTCATGCGTATGCAAGGACTCCATGCGGACATCATGTCTCTCGGTGGCATCGCCATCGCTGTAGGAGCCATGGTCGACGGGGCCATCATCCTCATCGAGAATACCCATAAGCATCTTGAACGGGAATCCTTGAAGCCCCCTGAAGAGCGTCGAGACCATTGGTCCGTTGTGATTTCAGCGGCCTCGGAGGTCGGCCCCGCCTTATTCTGGTCCCTCTTGGTCATCACGGTTTCCTTCATCCCCGTGTTCGCGCTGGAAGGGCAGGAAGGCAAGTTGTTCAAACCGTTGGCCTACACCAAGACTTGGGCCATGGCGGCGGCGGCCTTGCTTTCCATCACGGTCGTCCCCATCCTTCTCGGATATTTCGTGCGGGGAGGTATCCGGCCGGAAGGACGGAACCCCCTCAACCGCTGGCTGCGCGTCCTTTACTGGCCGGTCGCGAAGTTGTCCCTGCGCCGGCCGAAAACCGTCATTGCTCTCGCAGTGCTGCTGGTGGCGGCTACCCTCTACCCATTCTCGAAGCTCGGTTCAGAGTTCATGCCTCCTTTGCACGAAGGCGATTTGCTCTACATGCCTAGCACTTTTCCTGGGATTTCGGCGGATAAGGCGGGAGAGTTGCTTCAGCAAACCGACCGGATAATCAAGGGATTCCCGGAGGTGAATCAAGTCTTCGGGAAAATCGGTCGTGCTGAAACCGCCACCGATCCGGCAGGCCTCGACATGATGGAGACCGTCATTCGCCTGAAGCCGGAGGAGGAATGGCGTCCGGGCATGACGACGGAAAAGCTGGTTCGGGAAATGAATGCGGCCCTGAATATTCCGGGGTTGGCGAACAGCTGGACGATGCCGATCAAAACTCGTTCAGATATGCTCAACACGGGCATTCGGACTCCACTAGGCCTCAAGATTTCCGGACCAAATTTGGACACTCTCCATCAGCTAGGGCTTGAAGCAGAAGGCCTCCTACGCAGGCTTCCCGGCACTTCCTCCGTATTCGCGGAGCGCTCTGTGGGGGGGAATTATCTGGACGTTCGCATCAACCGAAACAAGGCGGCCAGTTATGGATTGAACATCTCTGACGTTCGAGAGGAACTGGAAAAAGCATTGGGGGGAATGCCTGTGGCTTGGACCACGGAAGGCCGGGAACGCTATGCGGTCACCTTGGGCTATACCGCTGAATTCCGGGACAACCTGCCTGCATTGCGCCACATGCGCATTCCCTCGTCTGGCGGAGACAGCCTGCGGCTTGAGGACGTGGCGGACATTTCCATGGCCAAGGGGCCGATGGTCATTCGTTCCGAAGACACGAGGCCGAATGCTTGGGTTTTCGTGGACCTGACCACCTCGGACTTGGGGGGTTACGTAAAGTCGGCCAAGAAAGCGCTGACGGAGAAGCTTGTCCTCCCCTCTGGCTACAGTCTCACCTTCAGCGGGCAGTACGAGTCCATGGAGCGATCCCGGAAAACCCTGATGAAGGTCATCCCCATGACCTTGCTCGTGGTGATCCTTTTGCTCTTCCTGAACACCCGGAGCCTTGCGAGGACGGGCATCGTCCTGTGCGCGGTGCCGTTTTCCTTGGTCGGCGCGGTTTGGATTCTTTACCTGCTCGATTACAGCCTGAGCGTGGCGGTCTGGATCGGCATGATTGCTCTAGCGGGCCTGGATGCGGAAACAGGAGTCATCATGCTGCTGTACCTCGATAAGTCGCGGGAGGTTTTTGCGAGGGATGGAAATCTGAGCAATGTACAGGATCTAAAATCGGCGATATTTCATGGAGCCGTTCAACGGGTTCGGCCCAAGGTCATGACGGCGTCGGTGATTCTCGGCGGGCTGGTTCCGATCCTATGGAGTCAAGGGCCGGGAGCCGACGTCATGAAGCGAATCGCGGCCCCCATGGCCGGAGGTGTGCTGACTTCGGTTCTGCTGGAACTGGCGGTCTATCCGGCCCTTTACTTCCTATGGCAGCAGAGGAGGCTACGCCAGAGCCTGTCGAAGGATTAAGGCCGGAGGCCGTGGTCATTTCGTTCGACATCTTCAGCTTGGATCTTCAACAAAAAAAGCCCCCGGAAATTCCGGAGGCTTTTTTTCGGCCCGCCGAAGGATCAGTCGACGACGAGTCCCGAGGGCAGGATGAAGCTCTGCGGGTCGATGGGGGTGCCGTCGCGCTCCACCTCGTAGTGCACGTGCACACCCGTGGCCATGCCCGTGCTGCCCATGTAGCCGATGCGGTCGAAGCGCTTGACGATCGCGCCCTTGCGCACCGAGATGCGGTTGAGGTGGCCGTACTTCGTCTTGTAGCCGTTGCCGTGGTCGATCACCACGAGGTTGCCGTAGCCGTTCTCGGCCTCGGAGACCGAGACCACGCCGTCGGCGGTGGCGTACACCGGCGTCCACCGGCTGCCCGCGATGTCCATGCCCTTGTGCAGGATGTAGCGCCCGAGCACGGGATGGACCCGGAATCCGAATCCGCTGCTCAGGTTGCCCATTGCCGGACGCACCGAGGGCGTGTGATCCCACAGGTTGTGCCGGTAGTCCATGAATTCACGGATCTGGCTGAAGTTCCGCAGCGCATGCTCGATGCGACCTTCCAACTGCCGGCCCTTGAGCTCGGTGTGGAACAGGTTCTCCTGCAGCCCTTGCGAGAGCGCGGTGTCACCCGCCTCGGGATAGCTGCGACCGCCCACGCCGAAGGTCTGGGAGGCGGAGGCCGGGTAGTTGATGCCGTAGAGCGCGCGCATGCGCTGCTCCTGGCGCGAGGCGTAGTCGAGCGACGCCTCGACGGTGCCCATCTCGGCGGTGATGTCGCGCAGCTCACCGAGGTGCACCGTGTGGCGGTTCGCGGCGAAGTGATAACGGGCGACGTTGAGCGCCCAGCGTCCGCCTTCGAAGGCGGCGCAGCCGAGTCCCGCGAGGAGGAAGAGGGCGACGCCGGCGAGGGCGCGGAGCATGTAGGGGGAGACCGGACGGGAGACGGAGGAGCGCTTGTTCTGCCACTGAAGGTGCAGCAAGTACTCCTTGTCGGGGGACAAGCGCAGTATCCTGGAGAATACTGCCCGGAGGGCCGGAGCCTTGCGCGTGGTCCGCATTGTTTCGTTCCGTTGTTCGAACCTTCCGGAACCTTGCGGAGCCGCTGGGGATCCACAGTATTTCGGAGGGTTGATTACGGGGTAAAATTAACCCCTCGGGCAGGGGGTTTCAATTTGGGCTTAAAATGCCCAAAAACGGGGAAAAGCGCGGTAAGGGACTGAAAGATTACGGCGAATGAACGCCACGCGGGCTCAGGCCTTGGCCTTCGCCTCGCGGATCTTGTCGAGCACTTCGCCGGGAATGCGCAGGCTCCCGGGCGCGAAGCGGTCGTCGTCGCGCCGCACATGGAAGTCCGCGCCACCCGAGCACAACAGCCCGTAGCGCTTGGCCACGTCTTTATAGCGGCGGAATGTCGTCGGCGTATGGCTGTGGCACCAGGTCTCGATGCCCTGCAACCCCTGCTCCACCATCGACTCTATCAGCGCGTCCTGGTTCGTGCGACCCGGGTGCGCCAGCACGGCGACTCCGCCCGCGTCGCGGATGAGGCCGATGGCCTCGCCCGGCGTGAGCTTCTCGCTTTCCATCCCTTCCATGAAGGGATTGCCGTTGCCGAGGTAGCGCACGAAGGCTTCCTGGAAGGTGGGGACGTATTCCTCTTCCACCAGCGCCGCGGCGATATGGGCGCGCCCGATGCTTCCGCCGTGCTGCGTGCGCGCCGACAGCTTCTCGTAGCTCAGCTCCATGCCTTTCTCGGCGAGTCGCGTCACGATGCGGCGCGCCCGCTCGCGCCGCTTCTCGCGCAGCGTGACGAGCGTCCTGTTGAGCTCCAGGTGCGTCGGCTCGTAGAGGTAGCCGAGCACGTGGATGTCGTGGCCCTTCCACGCGGCGCTGATCTCCACGCCGGGAAGGAAACCGATCCCGGATTCCTCCGCGTACTCGCGGCCTTCCATGTAGGCGTCGATGTTGTCGTGGTCGGTGATGGAGACGGCGGAAAGGCCCTGCTCCACGCAGTAGTCGATCAGTTCCCGGACCGAAAGCTGCCCGTCGGACAGGGTGGAGTGCATGTGGAAATCCACATGTCCCGCACTCCCTTTTCCGTAATACGGGGCGATCATCGCGTCTCCTGCCCCGGTGTTATCGCGGGGAATATGTGCCAACGGGTCTTTGCCGCCCGATCTCCGGGAAGAGCCCTTTTTCTCATAATAACCTCATTCTCAACACCTTGCGGGGCGTTTTTAAGGGTAAAATGCCGGAGAACGAGTAATTTGGGGGTTCGGCGGGGTCCGCCGGGTTTTTCGGGAACTTCCCGGTCCAAGAAGGAAAAGAAGGCGACGATGATACATCCCGTAGTGATGGCCGGCGGCAAGGGCGAGCGATTCTGGCCGTACAGCAACGCGGTCCATCCCAAGCAGCTATTGCCGCTGGTCACGCGGGAATCCATGCTCGAGGACACGCTGCGGAACATCCGCGCGCTGGGCAAGACGGCACCCGCGCGGCTGATCGTCAGCGCCAACCTCGAGAAGCCCGTGAAGGCGAAGACGCGCGGGATGAAGAACGTGCTCACCGTGGCCGAGCCGCGCGGGCGCAACACCGCCGCCGCCGTGGCCCTGGCCGCGCGGCTGATCCAGCGCGTCGACCCGAAGGGCGTGATGCTCGTGCTCACGGCCGACCACGCCATCGGCCCGGCGAAGGAGTTCGCGCGGGCGATGAAGGCCGCCGCGGCCGTGGCGGCGGCGGGCGACAGCCTCGTCACCTTCGGCATCCGCCCCACGCGCCCCGAGACGGGCTACGGGTACGTGGAAGCGAAGGGGGCCTCGCTGAAGGGCGCCGGCGGCCTCGACGTGTTCGAGGTGGCGGGCTTCCGCGAGAAGCCGTCCGCGGAGACGGCGGCGGGCTTCGTCGCCTCGGGGCGCCATTTCTGGAACAGCGGCATGTTCGCCTGGCGCGTCGACACGCTGTGGGAGCAGTTCCGCCGCCATCTTCCGGAGACGGCCGCGGCCTTCGAGAAGGCGGGCGACCTCGATCCGAAGAAGCCCACTTTCGCCGCGAAGCTGAAGAAGATTTACGCCGCGATCCCCGACATCTCCATCGACTACGGCATCCTCGAGAAGGCGGATCGCATCCGCATGGTGATTCCGGAGTTCGCGTGGGACGACATCGGCGCGTGGAGCGCGCTCGACCGGCGCAACAAGCCCGACGCCGACGGCAACCGCGCGCTCGGCGATGCCGTGCTGCTCGACTCCAGCGGCGTGACGGCTTTCTCCGACTCGGGTTTGGTCGCGGCCTTCGGCGTGAAGGACCTGCTCATCGTGCAGCACGGCGGCGTGACCATGGTCGTGCCGAAGTCCCTCGCTCCCCGGCTCAAGGAGCTGGTGAAGAAGGTGGCGGAGAGCAAGGGCGGCGCGAAGTACTTGTAGGCAGTTCCTTCGTCGGCGGGGCTTCGGGGTTGTCGCCGTACTTCGTGGGTGGTTCTTTGTCGTTGTCGGTTGTTGGACGAAGTCAGGGCGGCCCGGTGGCTGCCAAGACGAAACCGGCGGTATTTTTTTGTGTTTCCTGTTTGCCGTTTCGAACAACCAACAACGACAAAGCTTTGAGATCGAAGAAAAGCGACAACGACGGAGGACAATCTTCAGGGCTTGGCGACAACTTCGAAGCTTCGCCTACGGAGACTCTCCCCCTAAACCCAGTCCACCTCGAGCATCGGGTTCAGTCCCGTCGCGTCGAAGAGCGACTCGGAGGGATCGAGCAGCGCCAGCACGCGCGTCTCGACCAGCGAGGCGAAATGCAGCGCGAAGCTGTGAAAGCCCACCGCGCCCCGCGCGCCGTCGAGCGCCGCGAGGAAGGACGACAGGTCCGTTTCGTTGAATACCGGCGCGTCGAGCCATGCGCCCTGTCGCGAGACGGGCTTCATTCCCGGGTTCCACAATACGGCGCCGAGCGTGAAGCCTTCCTCGCCGCGCAAGGCCACGCGGCGAGCCAACTCCTCGTAGAGATCGCCGTCCAGCGCTTCGATGCGCGTGGCGTCCTGCACGAAGAGCCAGGTGGTCTCGGGCGCGGCGCGCTTGGCGTCCCACTCGCGCAGGGCCGCGTCGTGGCGACCGGTGTCGGGCGTGAGGTGCGTCCAGCGGCGGCTCGTCGGGAAGCCTGCATAGCCCCAGAGGTCGACGGCGCGGAAGAAGCGCGCGGGCAGCGGCGTCGTCGGGTCGGCCTTGAGCAGGGTGTTCACGAAGGGTTCTTCGCTCGCGCCTTCCCAGCCCACGCGCAGGCGCGCGTTCGAGGCGCGCAAGGCGGCCTGCAGGACGGCGGGATAACGCGAGCGCGAGAAGATGACGGCGGCCTCGGGCGCGAAGGCGCGCAGGTCGGTGATGAGCGCGCGCACGGAAGGATCGTGCCACGCCAGCGTCGAGGCCTTCCATTCGAGCACGGTGTGGGGAAAAAGCCCTTGCACCAGCGCGGCGTTCGCGGACTCGCAGACGTGCGCGCACTCGGAGCCGGGAGGCAGCAAGTCGACCAGCGCGTGCGCGGCGGGATAGGCGGCGAGGATTTCGATGGGATCCGTGGGCCAGGCCAGAACCAGGCGGCGGGCGCCCTGCAGGAATTCGGTGAATCCGAAGCTCTCGGGCTCCTTCTCGCCGCCGCTTTCGCGAACAAGATGATTCCGTTTCCACGCGGGAGGAAAGGCGTTCAGCAGCCGGGTGGGGAAGCGCGTTCCCAGCGTCAGGTCCGGAAGGGATTTCGCCTCGGGCATCCGCTTCATTATAACCGCGCGGGGCCGGAAATCCTAGTTTTGCATAGCTTTTCCTCATGGCGAAAATCCTCATTGCGGGCCTGAATCCCGCCTGGCAGCAGGTCTTCCGCCTCCCCGGCTTTCGGGGCGGCGCGGTGAATCGCGCCGACGCGTTCTGGAGCCTGGGCAGCGGCAAGGGATTGAACGTCGCCAAGGTCCTCGCGCGCCGCGGACATCAGGTCCACCTTTTGCAAGTCCTCGCGGGAGAAAACGGCAAGCGCGTGCGCGTGGCCTGCGACGCCGAAGGCATCCATGGCCTCGAGGCTTGGGCGGAGGGTGAGACGCGCGTATGTGTCACGTTGCTGCGCGACGGGGAAGTCGACGAGGTCATCGCGCCTTTTCATGTCGACGACAAGGCGGTCTCCGCCCGCCTGCTGGAACAAGTTCCGCTAGGATGCGACGCGATGGTGGTTTGCGGATCCGTGCCATCCGGTGTTCCGGAAAAAATCCTGGGCGAGATCGCGTTGCGTGCGGGGGCACCGCTGTTGGTTTGGGATTCCGTGTCGGGATTGAGCCCGGAGATTCTTCCCCGCGTCTCTTGGCTTAAGGTCAATGCGGCGGAACATCGGGCCATGAGCCCCATGCTTGAAGCTTCCTCCGCGCGACCGTCGCTTTTGATCACCGACGGCGTGGATGCCGCGCGCCTGCGGACGGCGGAGGGGAATTGGACGAGCAAGCCTCCGCGGGTGGAGAACGTCGTGAACCCAATCGGGGCGGGGGACGCTGCCGCGGCCATATTCGTTGACGGTATCCTGCGCGGGCGCGGGCCCTTGGCCGCCGCCTCCGCGGCGCTGGCGGCGGCCTCGGCCAGCTGCTTGAACCCGCTTCCTACCGAATGGGATTCCGCCGATGCGGCCCGCTTCGAACGCGAACTACGTTGGGAGAAGGAGTAACGTGGGCAATTTCCTGATTTGCGCGGCGACGATCGAAGAGTTGGCGACCTTCGGAATCGAGAGCGCGGAAGTCCTCGACGCCGGCCGACTGTGGAAGGTCCCCGAAGGACATGCGGCCGTCACGGGCGTCGGTATTCCGCTGACGTTGTTGCGTCTTCTGCCTTTGCTGGATCGTTGCGCACCTTCGTTGCTGGTGAACATCGGTATCGCGGGGGCCTATGCCGGCAGCGACCTCGAGGTCGGCGGCGTCGTCGCCGGCGAGAGCGAAGTGTTCGCCGACCTCGGCATGGAGCTTCCCGAGCCGCCGGGCTTTCGCCCGCTGGGAGAATTCCCCTTCGCCGACGAAGCGTTGCGCGCGCCGCTGCCACTCGTCGTTCCTGCTTGGGCCTCCGGTCTCCCGCGCGCGCGCGGCGCGACCGTCAACGCCTGCACCGGCAGCGATGCCGTCGGAGCGCGGCGCCGCGAATTCTTCGCCGCCGGCTTCGAGGGCATGGAAGGCGCCGCGTTCGCGCTGGCAGGCCGCGAACGCGGTATTCCCGTCGCCGAAATCCGCGCCATCAGCAACGTCGCGGCGCGCCGCGACATGCGGCCCGGGAACGTGCGCCGCGCGCTGGATTCCCTGCGCGCCTTCTGGGTTTCGGCGCGCCCGCGTCTTTTGGAGAAAACGTGATGCGCGTCGGAATTTCACCCTGCCCCAACGACGTGTTCATCTTCTCGGGATGGATCCTGGGGAAGACGCCGGCGCCGCGCTCGCAATTTTTCTTCGAGGACGTGGAGACGCTGAACGCGCGC
>DATAHJ010000249.1:0-3099 GCA_036263275.1 Fibrobacteria bacterium
GGGCCGCGTGCGGCGCCTGCCGGGAGCGATGTATCGCAGGGTATAGGGGGAGGAGAGTTGTTGGTTGTTGGTTGGCGGCCACCCGGCCGCCGTAATTCTCGCCAACAACGGCAACGAATCTCCTCCGAAGCATTGTGACAACGGGGAAGCATCACCTCCGATAGTATCTTCCCCCCAATGCCCCGCCCCAAGCACCCCGGCAAGCGCCGTCCCTGGATCCGCTGGGTCCTGATCGCGTTCGTGATCTTCGTCGGCTATCAGGTGATGTCGGGGCCGCGCGGCATCCTCAAGATCCGGGAACTGCGCGCGCAGCGCGATTCGCTGCAGACGCAGATCGACAGCTTGCAGCACCGCAAGGCCGAGCTGGAGGCCGAGAAGAACCGCCTGCTGACCGACACCACCTACCTCGAGCGCATCGCGCGCAAGGAACTGGGCATGGCCAAGCCCGGCGAGAAGGTCTATCGCTTCGTGACGCCTTCGGCCAAAGAGGGCGCGCATGAGGGCAAGAACTAAGGCCGGCAATCCGGCGGCGTCCCTGCTCCGTAAATCCTTCAGGCCCCTGACGCCGCACCCCTTGGGCTCGCGAAGACCCGCGAACAATCCGGGGATGGCGAAGGAAACCCCCTCTTTTTATAATCCGCCCATGCGCGCCATCCTGCTGCTCCTCTCCGCCAACGTGTTCATGACCTTCGCCTGGTACGGGCATCTCAGGCACAAGTCCGCGCCGCTATGGATCGCGATCCTCGCGAGCTGGGGCATCGCGTTCTTCGAGTATTGCCTGCAGGTCCCGGCCAACAGGCTGGGCTCGCGGCAGTTCTCGATCGTGGAACTGAAGGTGATGCAGGAGGCGATCACGCTGGTGGTGTTCGCGTTCTTCTCGTGGCTCTACCTGAAGGAGGCGCTGCGCTGGAACCATGCCGTGAGCTTCGCCTTCCTGATGGGAGCGGTGTTCTTCGCATTCCGAAAGTGGTAAGCGTGACGAAAACCGTTTCGAATCGGGCCAAGGCCCCGGCGGGGCTGAAGGACTTTCAGCGCTGGATGGGCCGTGCGAGCGCGCGGCCCTTGCTCGCGGGAAACGCGACGGTGAAGCGCGGCGTGGATGGCGTGAGCCTTCGTGCGGAGGCCGACAAGCGCCTGCGCTCCCGCAACGGCATGAGCGGCCTGGAGCGGCTCGAGGTTTACAATCGTCAGTATTGGTTTCGGCTCATCACCATCATGCAGGAGGAATATCCCTGCGCGTTGCATGTGATCGGCCTCGACGCCTTCAACGGATGGGTGATCAAGTATCTCGACGCGAATCCGCCCGCATCGCCGTACCTTGCGACTCTCGACGCCGGGTTTCCAGCCTTCCTGCGTCGCCGCTACAGGGGAAAAAACCGGGAGCGCGTCCTGGAGGCGGCCGCTTACGACAAGGCGCTGTCGCGCGCGTTCGACGGGCCCATCGGCGCACGCCCTCCGCCCGGCGAGGCGTCGAACCCGAAGGCGCGGTGGATGCTGGCCGCGCACGTGACGCCGCTGTGGTTGCATTGGGACTTCGCATCCTACCGAACGCTCTGCCGTGAGGACGAGGCGTTGACGGCGAAGATCCCACTCAAGCGCACGGGGAAGAACGGCCAAGGCTGCGTGGCGCACCGCCACGAGAACACGATTTACGAAAAGCCGGTGACGCGCGCGGAATTTCTGTTGCTGGATGCGCTCACGAAGCCGCGCGCATTGGCCCAGGTGTTCGCCACCGCGGGTCGAGGCGCCTCGGCGCGCGAGAAGGGGGAGATGGCGCGGAACGCGGGAGCGTGGTTCCGCGAGTGGACGGAGCTGGGGTGGGTCGGCCCGGCGGCGGGCTGATCCGTCCCGCCGCTTACGCGCGGCTCGCCACGCTCTTCCTCCACCACAAGATCCCGGCGCCGATCGCGATCATCGCGAAGCACAACGCCTGGCCCTGCGAGAAGAGCCCGAACCAGAACAGGTCCTGCGACCCGCCCAGCTGCGCGTCCGGCTCGCGGAAGTATTCGATGAAGAAGCGGAACACGCCGTAGCCGATCAGGTAGAGGCCGCAGAAGGACCCCTTCGCGAAGGGCCGCTTGCGGACCGCCCACAGGATCGCGCACAGCACGATGCCCTCGAAGAGGGCCTCGTAGAGCTGCGAGGGATGACGCAGCCCCGCGCCCGCGCGGGGGAAGTACATGCCGATGGCCGAATCCGTCGCACGGCCCCACAATTCGCCGTTGATGAAGTTCGCGATGCGGCCGAAGGTGTAGCCCAGCGGCACGATGGGACCGAACAGGTCGCAAAGCTCCCAGAAGTCCGCCTTCACGCGGCGACAGTACCATGCGCACGCGAGGATACAACCTGTAAGTCCGCCGTGGTAGGACATGCCCGAGATGCCCGTGAAGCGCCCGTCGTGGAAGGGGATGATGATTTCGAGCGGCCGTGACAGGTAATACTCGAAGTTGTAGAAGAGGACGTAGCCGAGCCGACCGCCGATCAGAACCCCGAAGAAGGCCCACGTCATCAGGTTCTGCAGGAACTCGGAGGAATAACGCCCGAACCGTTCGGGCTCCTGGCGCACGCGCACCTTGGCCAGGAAATAGGTGACCGCGAAGGCGACCAAATACATGAGGCCGTACCACTGCACGTGGAAGGATCCCAGGCTGAAGATCACCGGATCCATGCGCGTGGGGAGGGACTGCCAGAAGGTGAGGGATTCCATGGAGGGGAAGATACTTTTTCGAAGGCGCGGCTTCGGCGTTGGTGGTTGTCGGAGGGATATTGGACTACCCCTTGCCGTTGGTGGTTGGTGGCACCACAAACGTTGTCGAGCTCGCCACCAACTACCAACAACAACGCCAAGTCCTTCGGAGAATAACCAACGACGAAGAGTGGCTTACCGGGCATTCCCAACCGGCTTCCCCCGCCCCCTCTACCCAATTACTTTTCCCCCCATGCAATCGTTCCGCGACGAGGTGGCCCAGCGGTTCCGCGCCGTGCAGGACCACATCTGCTCCTTCCTGGACGCCGAGAACGGCGAGCGCTTCCGCGAGGACGCCTGGACGTACGACAAGGGCGAAGGCGGCGGCCGCACGCGGGTGTACGACGGCGGCA
>DATAHJ010000250.1:0-3409 GCA_036263275.1 Fibrobacteria bacterium
GTTCTGCGACGCCCATTGCGGACCCGCCGCCTCGGCGTCGGTCCGCATAGTGCGCAACTTGTACAGCATGAAAATACGGCCGTATTGCCCGACCCGCTCCTGGGTGTAGAGCACCGGTCCCTTGGAATCCAGCCGGATCAGGATCGCGGTCATGAGCAGGATGGGCAGCGAAAGCAACAGGCCGAAGGCCGAAACCGCGATGTCGAGAAGGCGCTTGAGGTTCGCCTCCCAGGCGGGCATATGCTCGGGGAAAAGCTCCTTGAGGGCGATTCCGTGCACCGTGTTGGTCTTGAAATGGCCCGAGGCCGCGTCATACAAATCCGGGACGATGAACACCGTCAGGCGGAATTCGGCGACGTAGGAAAGGACCCTCAGGATCTCGTTGTGCGACGAGGACTCGTGGCTGATGATCAGGCCGCCGATCCGATGCACGCCGATGAGATGGGGAAGGTCGGAATACTTGCCGAGCACCGGAAGGCCGTCGAAGTCCACCCCCTTGAAAATGGGGTTCTGCTCCAGGAAGCCCGCAGCTTTCCACCCGAGCTCCGGCGCCGACGAAATGGCGTTGTGGATGTTCCTGCCCGCCTCGGTGGCCCCCAGGATGAGCAGCCGGTCCATGCCGTGCCCGCGCAAGAGCAACGAACGCACGATGGCCAAGGCCAAGAGCCGCATGCCGTTGATGGCGATGATGAAGGCCAGCCAGTACAGCACCAGCGTTCCCAACCGCGCCATCGTCAGCAGGTCGAGGAAGCGCATCTCCCGCCATGCGTCGAGCACGTGGGAGCCGATGAGGATGGCGAGCAGGAAGGATCCGAACAGGGTGATGTCGCGCGAGACCAGGGCGACATGCACCGCGCGGGAATGCAGCGACCAGTCGCGATACAAGCCCCGGAAGAAGAAGTAGGCGATCCAGACGAGGCTCGCCATCAGGCCCAGGCGGGCGAAGCTTTCGTAGTCGTGGATCCAGTAACGGGTGATGCCGATCCATTCGCTGCGGCCATGCAACCAGAACACGGCCGTGAAGGCCGCGTTGATCGCGATGAAATCCGCGACGAGGAGCAGGTATTTGGCGAATTTACGTGTCAGCATGGCAATCCGGGCGGGATAATCTACTTAGACCGTTACAAATTGTCCCGCCCACGGACGCCGATTCGGGCAACCCGCAGAGAGTCAGGCATCAGAGATTTTTCGCCGCCCTCACGCCGAAAACAGGGCCCGATGCATGCTTTTCGCCCAAGGGCCACGTCAGGTTGAAGTGATTGACCACCTTTTGCACGGAGCGGGTCGCGCCCAGGCGAAGGCCGATGCCCGCCGCATAGTGCGGGCCGCCGGCAGGCGGCATCACGCTGCCTCCATCCCACGCATCGCCGGCGATGCAAAAGGCGGCGAGGGCTGGAACGATGGTGCCGAACTCCCATGGCGGGAAAAACCGCTGCTCGAGCGACGCCAAGAGGCGCGAATCGCCGGCGTAGTAGAAGTTGGGATAGCCGAGCAGGCCGGACTCTTCGCCCAGGTAAAGCTTGTGGTCACCGGCCTGCGCGAAAAGCCGGTCGTATTGTCCCACGGCGACGGTGGCCAGGGCCGGGATCGGCTTCCACTGCAGTTCGGCATAACCTGCGCCCGATCCGTTCTCGAGGGTTCCGTCCGGATGGACGAAGTGCTTGAGCGTGGCACTCGAATTCAGGAAGAGGGCATCGTGCCAGGCCTCGTTGTAGACCCCGGTGTAGGCGTACCACGAGTCGCGATCGCTCGCGCCCAGCCATTCCTGGTTCAGACCCGCCGACAGCGACAGCCTCCACCCGGTCTCGATGTTCTCGCTCCACTTGAGGTTGCGGAAGTTATGAACGGTCTTGTAGGCGTAACGGTATACGGCGAAGGTCGTTCCCAGCAGTTGGTCGTGACGGGAGTCGTATGATGGAGGAGGGATGCCCAAGCTGTCGCGCAACCCCGGTACTTCCACGTATCCGTAGCCGGGAACGGTAGCGCGCACGTTGCCCTGGTAAAAAGGCGTGAGGGAGAACTTGAGGGCACGGCCATACGAACGCGTCACGCCCGCATAAAACGTGCGATCCTGTACGCGCCGCCACTGCCAAAGGACGTTGGTCCGCCCTAGCATTCCACGGTAGGCCGTATCGAGGCGACCCTCGTCGTACAGTCGCTCGAGATCGTTCCCGGAGAGATAGTGGTTCTCGGCCGACTCGTATCCGGAAGCCGAAAGCGTGAAGCCCCAGTGCTGCTCGCGCGTGCGCAGGGGACGCGAGAGCGAGAGGATGTAGGAGTTGCCGTCGGAGAGCCAGGCGTATTGCCCCAGCAGGCTCAGCTGCCAAGGTGTGAAGACGGTGTTGGAGTAATCGACCCAGCGGCTATCCCGTTCGAGATCATGGCTGACGAAGAAGCCCAAACGCTGTCCCGTCCCCAGCACGTTGCTCTCCACCGGGCCGAACCAGCCCACCCACTCGCCGCCCTTACGGGCGAGGCTCACCCCGAGCGTCGTGCTCCACTGGTCGTAGGTCGTCACCTTCACCGCGAAGGTCGAGTCAGGGAGGCGCTTCACCTCGATGATGGCGTCCGCGAGGAACTCCTCCTCGCGCAGGCGCTTCTCCGTCTCGCGCAAGGCGTCGATGGAGGTGGTGTCGCCCTGGCGGAAGGGCATGCGCCGACGCAAAGTCGCTTCGCGCGTGTCGATGTGCAGCTTGTTGCCGATGTCATACATCGTCCGCTCGGCCTTGCTGTGCGCGTCCGACCCCTCGAAGGCATCGTAGATGTGAAACTCGAGCGAGGAGACGGCGCCGGTCAGGTCGGCCGGCAGCTCCGTCACCCGGGTGTAGCCGGGCGTGGGCTCGAAGAAGCGGGCATTGTCCGCAAGGCTCGCTCCGGGAAGAAGGAACGCCAGCAGGCAAGGGAGGGAAAAGGCCGAAAAGCGGATGCGCATGGGGTAGGGGGGATTTAGCAAAATAGGAGCGGGCAAAATGGGGGCGCGGATCATCGTACCTTTCTTTCATGGCCTTTTCCCAGACGCTCACCTTGATCCTCGTCCCCATGGCCGTGGCCACCGCCCACGGCTTCTTCACGAACTGGATGGCCGTCCAGCTGCTGCTCAAGCCCGTCCGCCCGGTCAACATCCTCGGCTTCAAGCTGCAAGGCCTTTTGCCCCGCCGGCAGGAGGAACTGGCCGAACGCATCTCCGCCGCCATCGCCGAGCGTTTCCTCACGCGCGAGGACATCCTGAACTTCCTGCGGCAGGTGGATCCCGTCTCGGCGATGCGCGCCCTGCTCGTGGAGAAGTGGGAGGAAAAATTGGGGGACATCCTCGACTCCATTCCCATGGCCCGGATGTTCGTCAATCCCGAGCGGCTTCAGGGGATTCGCGACAAGCTGGCGAATGCGCTCGCCGAGGAAGCGGGGACAT
>DATAHJ010000251.1:0-1621 GCA_036263275.1 Fibrobacteria bacterium
CGCTCGCGGTGGACTTTCTGCTGGGCCGCAAGAAAGGCCCCGTGACGGTGAACCTGTCGACCAGCCGCATGAGCGCGGACCTCGCGGCGAAGCATGGCGTGCCTTTCGCGCGGGCGAAGGTGGGCGAGATCAACGTGACGATGGAAATGAAAAAGAACGGCAGCGTCATCGGAGGCGAGGGCAACGGGGGGGTGATTCTTCCCGATCTCCACTACGGTCGCGACGGAATCCTGGCGGTCGCCCTGACCTTGCAGGCCATGTCGGAGAGCAATCTCCCGCTTTCGGCCCGGATCGCCGCGCTGCCCGCCTATCGCATCGACAAGCGCAAGTTCACGCTGGGAGGCGTTTCCCTGCCCGAGTTGTACGCCCGTCTGGAGAGGGAGCTCGCGGGCGCCGGGATCGACCGCCGCGACGGCCTCTGGTTCGGCTGGGAAGACAGGAAAAGCTGGCTGCACGTCCGCCCTTCCAACACCGAGCCGGTGGTGCGCGCCATCGCGGAAGCGCCCACGGCCGAGGAGGCCGCGCGCCTTTGCGACGCCGTCGCGGCGCTGCTTTAATCCCCGCCGTTATCGGATTCGTCCCCCGCCCCGGACGGGGACTCCCGGCCTCCCGGTTTTCCTAACTTGGGAGCCCAACTTCCGTCGGAGAAAGCCCATGTGCGGCATTGTCGCCTATACCGGTAAACGCCCCGCGATCAACGTCCTGATCGAGGGCCTCCGCAAGCTGGAGTACCGCGGGTACGACAGCGCCGGCGTGTGCCTCCAGAACGGCAAGCTGGACGTGGTGCGCGCCAAGGGCCGCCTCTCCGAGCTCGAGGCCGCGCTCCGGGACCATCCCAAGAACGGCACGGCGGGCATCGCGCACACGCGCTGGGCCACCCACGGCGCCCCTTCGGTCTCCAACGCCCATCCCCACCTCAGCATGGACGGCGAATTCGCCGTGGTGCACAACGGCATCATCGAGAACTACGCGCTGATCAAGGCCGGCCTCCAGGCCGAGGGCGTGGTGTTCAAGTCCGAGACCGACACGGAGGTGATCGCCCACCTCATCGCGAAGCTCTACAAGGACAGCCTCGCGCAGGCCGTGGCCGACGCGCTGGCCAACCTCGAGGGCGCCTTCGGCATCGCGGTGGTCTCCTCGCGCGAGCCCGGCGTGCTGGTGGGCGCGCGGCGCGGCAGCCCCTTGGTCCTGGGCGTGGGCGAGAACGAGTGCATCCTGGCCTCCGACGCCTCCGCCATCGTGGAGCACACGCAAAAGGTCGTGTACCTCGACGAGAACGACATGGTGGAGATCAAGGGCGCGGAGTACCGCATCACCAACCAGGCCCGGGCCGAAGTGCGGCGCGAAATCCAGAACATCGAGTTCAGCGCCGACCAGGTCGCCAAGGGCCGCTTCGAGCACTTCATGCTCAAGGAGATCTTCGAGCAGCCCGAGGCCATCGTCAACTCGCTGCGCGGACGCCTGCTCTTCGACTCGGGCACCGCCAAGCTGCAGGGCCTCAACCTCCTGCAGCCCGAGCTGCGCGGCATCCGCCGCATCATCATCATTGCCTGCGGGACGTCGTTCTACGCGGGCAGCGTGGGCGAATACCTCCTTGAGGAAATGGCGGGCATCCCCGTCG
>DATAHJ010000252.1:0-5986 GCA_036263275.1 Fibrobacteria bacterium
CTCGGGAGCGCCCGCGCTTGATTCCATAGTCACCCTCGCGGTCGACTCGTCCGCCGCGGACAGCGTGTGGCTTCTGGTGGCGACGCAGAAGGGGCTGCGCCGCGGCCTGTGGGGCGGGACATACTTCCCCTACGTCGCCCTGCCCGACACGGGCGTGGCGGCGATCCGGTCGATCTTCACCTCGCCTTCGCGCGCGCTGGCGTGGGCCTTCACCGGCTCGCGCTACTACTTCAGCGGCGACCACGGCGCGTCCTGGCACGTGCCACCCGATGTTCCCGGAGTGCTTTACTCGCCGGGTGACTTCAGCGGCTTCTCGCCCGAGCGCGCGCCCGCCGCCGCCTTCCGCGGCGACACGACCTTCATCAACTTCAACTTCGACAACCCCGGCCTCGTCGCCTTCCGCCGCGACACCGTGCTGAAGAACACGGGCACCGGCCTCGGCGAGGTGCTCTACGACACGGCGGACGGCCTGGAGCTGACGCGCGCCGAAGGCGCGCTCACCGCCTTGGCGGTGGCGCAGGGGTCGAACCCGACGCAGGCGGTGCTGGTCGTCGGCACGACCGCGAAGGGCGTGTTCTATCGCCGCCTCGATGTTTCGGGATCGCAGTTCGCGAACATCAACCGCCAGAAGTCGCTCAAGGGCAAGTTGGCCGAGGTGATCACCTACCCCACCCTGATTTCGGGCGGCGCCCACTGCGGCGACAGTTATTCGCGCTTCGGCTACCGCCTCGGCAAGGACGGCAAGGTCACCATCACGGTGTACAACTACGCGATGGAGAAGGTGAGGACGGTCGTGCGCAACGCGTCCCGCGCCACCGTCGCGGGACGCAGCGAGAACATCGCGGAGGACCGCTGGGACGGCTGCGACGACAGCGGACGCTTCGTCTCGCTGGGCACTTACTACGTGCTGGTCGAGAGCGACAAGGGCGAGAAGGCCTTCGGCAAGGTGATCGTGACGCGGGGGCGGAAATGAAAACTCCCGTGATTGCCCGCATCCTCTTCCCGCTCACGCTGACTTGCGCCGCGCTTGTCTCCGCGGCGGACAAGGAAATCCTCGGATCGCACGAGGGCTGGCTCGACCGCATGGGCGCGGGCGTGCGCGAACTCGGCCGCGGCAACACGGGCACGGCGCTCGCCGACGCCGCGCCCGCGGCGTACTGGAACCCGGCTCTCCTGCCCTTCTATCGCCACACGCAGCTGGGCATGGGCGCGGAGGTACGCAGCTTGGGCCGCAACGGCGGATACCTTTCGGCGCAAGGGCCCGCGACCAGCAACCTCGGCCTCGGCCTCGCGGTGGTGAATCGCGGCGACCTGGGCGTGACCGCCTACGACGAGAACGAGAAGCCCATCGGCACCGCGCGCCCGCAGGCCTTCGCCACGTGGTTCGGCGCGGGCATGCGCACCTCGCGCCGCAACGCCTTCGGCGCGGCGCTGCAGGTGTACGCCTCCACCCAGGACGCCGTCGAAGGCGTGGGCGACGTGAACTTCGTGGGCGGCGTGAACCTCGGCTGGTACCGGCGGCTCACCGATTCGCTGAGCGTCGCCGTGGTCGTGCGGAACCTCGGCCTCAACGGACGGCTCTCGGCGGAGTTCGAGCAGGTTGTTTCGGGCGACGAGGGCCTCGGCACCGGATACAGCAGCACCGCACACGACTTCTTCCCCAAGACCCTCGTGGTCGCGGGCGAATGGCGCAAGCGCCTGTGGAACCGCAATTGGGCCTTCGCGGGCGAGGCGCTCGACTACCAGCTCAAGGACGCGCTTTTCACCGTCAATCCCGCTTTCCATTCGCAGGCCGTCAGGCTCGGCGCCGAGTGCGAGGTGGCCGAGCGCGCCTTCCTGCGCGCGGGCCTCGACCGGCTCAATCCCACCATCGGCCTCGGTTACTCCTACCGCTGGAGCCGCGCGCGCGTCATCACCTTCGACTATGCGCTCGTGATGGAGAGGGGCGTGACCACGTTCAACCCCTATGCGATCGGGCTGAAGACGTCGCTGTAAGCGAGCGGGCGACTTCGTAGATTGTTCCCCATGCGCTTCGGCCCACTCGCATCCCTTGGCTTGACCGCCGCGACGCTTTTCGCCTTCCCCGCCGCGCCGCGCGCGCAGGCGGGCATGGATCCCGAGGCCCCCGGCTTCCAGTTCCTGAAGCTCTCGCTCGTCCCCCGCTCCGTGGCCATGGGCGGCGCGGGGGCGGCCCTCGCCGAGGGCGCGGGCGAGGCCGAGGTCAACCCCGCGGCCGCCGCGCGCGTGCCCGGCTCGCTCACGCTCGGGCAGGAGTACGCGCCGCGCGAGTTCGGCGCGCGCGCCAGCCATCTTTCGTGGGGCCTCCCTTGGGGCCCGCGTCGCGTCGTGGTGCACGCGCGCTATCTCGGCTTCGACGAGATTCCCGGCTGGGACGCGGACAACAATTCCACCACGCCCTACGCCGCGCACACGCTCAAGCTGCAGGCGGGCATGGCCGGCGGCAACTTCGGCGTCGACTGGGGCGGCTCGCTCGCCTATGCGCGCAACAACGTCGCCGACGCGAGCTATTCCGCCGCGCTCCTGAACGTGGGCGCGCGGCGCGCGCTGCCTTGGGGCCTCGCCGCCGGCGCCGCCGCGACCAACGTTTCGCTCTGGTCCGGCCGGTCGCGCAGCGCGATGGAGAACGCCGAGCCGGCTTCGATCCTGCGCGGAGGCCTCGCTTGGACCCGCGACCTGCGTCCCGGCTCGAGCGTCTCGCTCGCCGCCGACGCGGTCAAGACCGGTGAGGAGGACGTCGTCCTTCCGGTGGGCGTGGAGTACAAGGTTTTCGACGCGCTCTTCCTGCGCGCGGGATGGCCCGTGGCGGACCCTGACAATCGCCTCACGCTGGGATTGGGCCTCAAGTGGTCGCGCTTCGCGTTCCAGTACGCCTACAAGGGGCACTCGGCCCTCTCGGGCGGACACGGCTGGACGTTGGAGATCGGCGGCCTGTAATCAGCGTCCGAGCGTTCCCGCCCACAGCGCGACCATCCCCGCCAGCATCAGCAGCTTGAGCAGCTTCTGCGCGCGCGCGAAGTTCGCGTCGGGCTTCGCCAGCTCTCCGAGCAGCGGAGCCAGCGCGGGGCCGGCCAATAGCGCGGCCACCGCCGCGTAAGGCCAGCCGTATCCCATCAGCATCGGCGCGGGCAAAAGCGCGAGCAGCACGACCGTCGAGGCGAAGGCGAGCTTGCGGGCGGTGGGTGTTCCCGAAACAACGGCAAGGGTGCGCAGGCCGGCGGCGCGGTCGCCCGTGACGTCCTCCGCATCCTTCACCAGTTCGCGGGCGAAGGTCGCCAGGAAGGCGAAGGTCGCGGCGGCCAGCGCGCCGCGCGGCGGCAATGGAAACTCCGTGAACCACACCGCGAGCGCGCAGAGCAGCGCGATGACGAGGTTGCCCGCGACGGGTGTTCCCTTGAGGCTGCGGTTGTAGGCGAGCAGGAGCCCCGCCATGGCCGCGGCCAGCATGCCGTGGACGGGCGTGCCGATCCATGCGGCCAGGATGCCGGCCGCGTAAAGCGCGAAGGCCGCCGCGCGCGCCGCCCCGCGCGAGACCGCGCCCGAGACGATGGGCCGTCGCGGCCGGTTGACGCGGTCGGTTTCCGCGTCGACCGCGTCGTTGTCGGCGTTGCCCGCCGCCACGAGCAGGAACATCGCGATCGAGCCCCACAGCGCGAGCTGCCACTCCGGCGGGCCCAGCGGCCGCGTGCCCAGGCAGGCCCAGCCCACCCAGACGGCGGCCGCGGCGATGGCGGCGTTCCAAGGCCGGAACAATCGAAGCCAGGCATTAACCGGTAGGATGTTCATTTCGTTTCCGTACCGACGCCGTGCCGGCGATGTAGTCGACCGGGACAAGGATCCGTAATGCGGTGATGGCGGAGAAGGTGGGCATGGGGCGCTACCACAGATAGTTAAGCGTAAGGGCCGGATATGGAAATGCCAGCCACGTGTGCCCCCGGTTTTCATCGGGCTCGAAAAAACGCCAATAATTGAAATCCACGCCGGCCTGCCAAGCGAATCCTTTGGGTGCGCCGAAATCCTGCGTCCACTTCAAGCCCAAATAGCCCCCATGGAAATCGGTGCTGCGGATGTAACCGCTCTTTGCTTCCCAATAGGTTTTTTCCTTTTCCGAAAAGACCCAACCGAGTCCCGCCGAAGCCATGGGGTAGGGCGTGAATCCAAAGTTCAAAATCGCGCTCCGCATCCGATGCTCGACGTTGAAGCCGGCGACGGCGTTGTCGGCGCCCAGTCCGTATCCGATGTTCCAGGTGTTCCCAACCGCTCCCGGAATGGAAAGCAGCAAGAAGACCGACGCGGTGGCGTTGCGCATGGCCGTGGGCTTTCGCGGTTTACTGGGCATCATTCCCAAGCAAACATAACCCTCTTGCGACAGGATAAGAACCGCAAGGGGAACCCCCACAACTACATTTCCCCCGTGCATCTCGACCGGATCGCGCTCCACCATTTTCGCAACCTGCACGGCCTCGAGGCGCGGTTTTCGCCGGGCGTCAACCTCATCGCCGGACCGAACGGCCACGGCAAGTCCAACCTCCTCGAGGCGGTGCATTTCCTCGCGCTGGCGCATTCGAACCGCACGCGCAAGGACAAGGAACTGATCGCATGGGACGCGCCCGAGGACGCGGGGTTCGTGATCCGCGGCGAAGGGGTGGTCGGCGAGCGCGAGCACGTGCAATCGCTGGAGTATCGCGAGGGCGGCTCGCGCGTGAAGGTGGCGGGGGAGGAAAGCCGCCGGTTGGGCGACCTCCTCGGGAACTTCCTGCTCACGGCCTTCGCCCCGGAAGACCTCGACCTGATTCGGAGCGGGCCGCAGGAGCGCCGCCGCTTTCTCGACGTGCTGCTGTGCCAGCTTGATCCGTCCGCGCTGGAGGTGCTGCGCCGCTATCGCACGGCCCTCAAGCAGCGCAACGCGGCGCTCCGCTGGAACCTGCGCGGCGAGGAAGAGGCCCTGCTCGACGCCTACGAGGCGACCCTCGCGGAGGCCGGCGGCGAGATCGTTTTCAGGCGCCGGGAATGGGTCGGAAAACTGGCTCCCAAGGCGGCCAATTTCCACGAGGAGATCGGGGGCGGCGCCGAGGCCCTCGCGCTCTCGCTGCCGGGGAAGCAGGAAACGTCGGAAAGCCCGTCTTCATTGGCCGAAATGATGGTCGCCAAGCTGCGCGAATCGCGCCTCCGCGACCGCGAGAACGGCCTTACTTCCATCGGCCCGCACCGTGACGATTTGCTAGTTTTATTGGACCAAAAACCGGCCCGGGATTTCGCGTCCCAAGGCCAGAAAAGGTCCGCGGCGCTGGCACTAAAACTGGCCGCCGCGAACCTGCTCGAGGAGACTTCCGGCATGCCTCCGATCCTGATTCTCGACGATGTTTTCGCCGAGCTCGATCCCGGGCGGCGCGAGCGCCTCGGGGCGTTGGTCGCGGGCCGCGGGCAGGCGTTCATCGCCACGCCGCGCCGCGAGGACCTGCCCTTCGCCGTCGAGGCCGAGCTACGGCTCGAAAAGGGAAGGATCCGCTGACGTGGCCGGGAACCCGGTCCCGATCGGAGGCTTCGGCGGCGCGCTGCAGCAGATGCTGCGCGCCAGCGGGCTCGGATTCCTGCTGCACGAGACGCGGCTGCGGGAGCGTTGGGAGGACGTCGTGGGCGGCCCGGCGGCGAAGATCGCCGCGCTGGACTCGCTCCAGGGTTTTGTCCTGCACGTGAAGGTGGAGGGCGCGGCGTGGCGGCAGGAGCTGCACTACCAGCGCGACGCCATCATGAAGCGGGCGAATGAAGTGTTGGGCGCGGACGTCGTCCGCGAGGTGAGGTTGCGGTAGGGATTCTTAAGGGCGTAACACGTTGCGCCCCAACAAGGGACTGACATGGAAGACGGACAAAAAGGCTACGGCGCAAGCGACATCAAGGTCCTCGAGGGCCTCGAGGCGGTGCGCAAGCGCCCCGCCATGTACATCGGCTCCACCGACGGCCGCGGCCT
>DATAHJ010000253.1:0-3518 GCA_036263275.1 Fibrobacteria bacterium
GGGCATGACGCTGGAGTCGAAGGCCTTCCGGGCGCTCTTCACCCGCGAGAGCGTGTTGAAGTCCGACTGGTACCGCGAACGCCTCAAGCGGCAGCAGAAGCATGACGCCGAACAGTGGCGCGCGCGCGCGGAATACCTGAAGGCCTTCATGGACCTGCCCTACAATCGCAAGGCGACCGACGACCTCGGACTCGCCGACCGGCTCTCGCTGGCGCGCAAGCGCCTGGCCGAGGCGGAAGGCACAGTCTACCTGAAGACGCTCGAGGGAACGATCGGATTGGACGGCGTTTAGGTAATTTACCCGCGTGCCTTCCCCCGCTCCTTCTTCGCATCCGCGGCGTGACAAGCTTCGTCGCTGGGGTACCGTGCTCCTCGGCGTCGTGCTGCTCGGTGGCGCGGCGTGGGTCTTGCGCCGCGAGATCTCCGCGCTGCGCGTGCAGGACCTGCGCGCCACGCTCGCGTCCTTGCCGCCCTCGCACATCCTGTGGGCTGCGCTCTTCACCCTCGGCAACTACCTCGTCCTGACCGGCTACGAGCAGCTTGGCTTTGCCTGGCTGGGCCGCAAGCTGCCGCGCTCGAAGATCATGGCCGCCTCGTTCTCGGGCTACGCCCTGAGCCACGGCCTGGGGTTTCCGCTGCTCACCGGCACCTCGGTGCGCTATCGCCTCTACTCGCGCTGGGGCGTGCCCACTGCCGAGTTCGCGCGGCTGGTGATCTTTTACTCGGGCAGCTTCTGGCTGGGCCTCGCGGCCTGGACGGGAATCAGCCTAGTGTTCTTCCCGCTGCCTGTGCTGGGCAACGGAATGGCGCGCGCGGCCGAGCATGCGGTGGGCGGCGCCCTGATCGCTTCCGTCATCGTGTACACCGTGCTGGGCGTCTTCGCGCGCGAGCCGATCCGGCTGCGCGGCTTCTCGCTCTCCGCGCCGCCGCTGCGCATCACCTTGCCGCAGATGGCGCTTGTGCTGGCCGACTGGGCGTTGGCGGCGGGCGCGCTCTACGCGCTCATCCCCGAATCTTCGAACCCCGGCTACCCGGCCGTGCTGGCCGCCTTCGTGGCCGCGCAGACGCTGGGCGTGATCAGCCACGTGCCCGGAGGGGTGGGCGTCTTCGAGGGCGCGATGCTCTTTCTGTTGAGCCACGCGCCCGGCGGTCCGGGCCTGCTCTCGGCGTTGTTGCTTTTCCGCTGCGTGTACTTCCTGTTCCCCATGACGCTGGTGCCGTTCGTGCTCGCGGCGGCGAAGGGGTATGGGAAGGCGAGGAGGAGACGGATAGCTACTCCGTAGGCTTCGCTTCGAAGTTGTCGGTTGTCAGTTGTCGGTGATTCAGCCGTCAAGCGGCTTCATGCCTACGGCTGTCCGACAACGACAAAGCTTGATTTCGAAGCCTCGTGACAACTGACAACGACGAAGAAAAGCCCCCGAAGAGTTCCGACAACTCCGAAGCTTTCACCCCGAAGCTCCTTCGTCCCCCTCAAAAACTCCACCCCACTCCAAGGTTGCCGATCGGCATCCACTTGAACTCCCACTTGGGATCGTCGTCCGTGCCGGTGTTGCCCTCGCCGCCGTACGAATAGCGGGCGCCGGCCTGCGCGCCGAGCTGGATCTCCGCGGTCAGCCCGAAGGGCGCGACGTACTTGTAGCCGATGAAGGGGCCGGCCATGAACTGCTCGCCCCGACCCCATACGTCGTCGCCGAAGGTGTCGAAGAACCCTTGGTCCTCCTCCTCGCCCTCCCCATGCGCCCACATGGCCTGGATGCCCAGGTGCGGCTCGCCGAAGCGGGCCCGGGAGTCGGTGTGGCGGTCGAAGGCATAGAACCGGGTTTGCATGCCGGCGCCATACACCACGGCGTCGACGTCCTCGCCGTCACGCTTGTACGTGAACTGCCCATAGCCGCCGAAGACGGCGACCCCGACGGCCTCGGTGAGACGGGTCTCGTACATCACCACCCCGATGGGCACGGCCAACAGAACGGGCTGGATGGTCAGGGTGTAGTTGCGCTCCTTGTAATCGTCGCCCGGCTGGGAAAAGGCCAAGGCGGGGAGAAAGACGAGGGCTGCGAGAAAGGCGATTTTGGTTTTCATTGGGGAACCTCCTGAAAAACAGCATACGCGGGGGGACCCGTTGAAGGCGAGGGGGGTTACCCTTTGCTACACCCCCGTCATACGGAGACTTGCGACATGTGTAATCCGTGGCGTTTCGTGACGTCATTTCCCCTGCCACCCTGTCGGGGCTCCAGTTTTCAGTGGACGGGAGGGTCCGTAAAGGGGATTTTGGGGCCTGATTGGCGAATTTTTGGGTATTCCTGCACTCCATTTTGACCTGAAAATCCCCCTTTTCCCCCTGACTTTGCTACGTTGCCCCATTGCCCGGAGAGAAAAACCGGGCTTTGTTCCGGCTCTTCCTACGGCCCTTCCTATTATGGAGGCTCTTTTGCCCAGCACCAAGTCCGAGACGGTCGGTGAGAAATCCAGCATAAAACGTGAAAAATCCGGCATTCCGCGCGAAAAGCTCTCCGGAATGTTCGAGAAGATGCAGCTCATCCGGTCCTTCGAGGAAGCGAGCATCAAGGCCTACCAGCAGAAGAAAATCGCGGGCTTCCTCCACACTTACATCGGCCATGAGGCGGTGGGCGTGGGCACCCTCGAGCACAAGCTCCCCCAGGATTCCGTCGTCACCACCTACCGCTGCCACGGCCTCTACCTGGCCCTTGGCGGCGACCCCAAGGCCGGCATGGCCGAGCTGTTCGGCAAGGTCACGGGCTGCGCCCGGGGCAAGGGCGGCTCGATGCACTTCTTCTCCAAGGAGCTGAACTTCCTGGGCGGCCACGGCATCGTGGGCGGCCAGTTCGGCGTGGGGATCGGCGCGGCCTTCAAGTCCAACTACGAGAACGACAACGGCGTCAGCTTCATCTTCTTCGGCGACGGCGCCACGCCGCAGGGCACCTTCCACGAGTGCATGAACCTGGCCGCGCTGTGGAACCTCCCCGCGATCTTCATCTGCGAGGATAACCAGTACGGCATGGGCACGGCCAACAGCCGCGCCGTGGCCAACACCGACATCGCCTCCAAGGCCGCGGCCTACGGGGTGAAGGGCTACACCATCAACGGCATGGACCTCGCCGAGGTCCATGAGACCATGAAGCACGTGGTGCACGAGGCCCGCACGAAGCGCCGCCCCGCCCTGGTGCACATGATCACCTACCGCTACACCGGCCACTCGGTCTCCGACGCCGGGCTCTACCGCAGCAAGGACGAGGTCGAAAGCTGGAAGCAGCGCGATCCCCTCCAGGCGGCGGCGCAGGAACTGCTCGACAACAAGTGGGCGACCGAGGACGAGATCAAGGCCGTGCAGAAGGCCATCAAGGCCCGGGTGCAGGAGGCCGTGGACTTCGCCGACGAGAGCCCGGAGCCGCCGCTCGAGGAGCTGACGCGGCACACGTACCGCGACGAGGACGTGGCGAACCTTAATTCCGTCGGTGCGACGGGAGGGACTTACTGATGGCCGTCATCGAGATGCG
>DATAHJ010000254.1:0-8012 GCA_036263275.1 Fibrobacteria bacterium
GACGCCGCCGACGTGGGCCCGATCCACGCAGAGTATCGCGCCTACGGCGAGAAACTGCGGCCCTATGTCGCGGACTGCGTGGCCCTGCTGGCCGGCGCGCTGAAGGCGAACAAGGGACTCCTGTTCGAGGGTGCGCAGGGAACCTTCCTCGATGTCGATCATGGCACGTATCCCTTCGTGACGTCCTCCAATACGGTCTCCGGCGCGGCGTGCGCGGGTTCGGGCGTGGGCCCCACGGCCATCCAGCAGGTGATCGGCGTGGTCAAGGCCTACACCACGCGGGTCGGCAACGGTCCGTTCCCGACCGAAATCGAAGGCGCGCCGGGCGCGGAGCTCCGCCGCATCGGGCATGAGTTCGGCGCCACCACGGGCCGTGAGCGGCGCTGCGGCTGGTTCGACGCCGTGGTGGTGCGCCGCGCGGCGCAGGTGAACGGCCTGACGCACCTCGCGGTGACGAAGCTCGACGTGCTCGACTCTTTCGAGAGCATCGACGTCTGCGTCGCCTACGAGATCGACGGCGTTCGCGCGGAGAATTTCCCCTCGTCGCTCGCGCGCCTCGAGCGCGTGAGGCCGGTGTACGAGACCCTTCCCGGATGGAAGTCGGACACGACCGCCATCACCGACGCGAAGGACTTGCCCGTGAACGCCCGCCGCTACCTCGACCGCCTGGCCGAGCTGGTGGACGTGCCCGTGGGCATGCTTTCGCTGGGGCCCAAGCGGCATCAGACGATCCGGATGGGGATGTAATTTTTCTTTCCATGGGAAAGCCAACCGAAATCCGTCTCGCCATCGTGGGCTTGGGCACGGTGGGACAAGGCGTGGTCGAGCTGATCGAGCGCCATCGGGACTTTTACGCGCGGGAGTTCGGCCTCGCGTTCCGGTTCGTCGCCGCCGGAGCCCGTGACGACGCCGACCTTGAAAAAGTGCGGGATCCCGGCTGCTTCAAAAGCAAGGACCCTCTCGCGGTGGCCGCATATCCGGACGCCGACGTGTTCATCGAGCTGGCGGGCGGCGAAGACATGCCCAAGCCGTGGATCGAGGCGGCGCTGAAGGCCGGCAAGCACGTGGTCACCGCGAACAAGGCGCTCTTGGCCAAGCACGGCGCGGACCTTTTCCCGCTGGCTGCCTCGCACGGGGTTTCGTTGATGTTCGAGGCCGCCGTGGGCGGAGGCATTCCCGTCATCCGCGCGCTGCAGGACAGCCTGGTGGGCAACGACATCGAGGGCCTTGCCTGCATCATCAACGGCACCTGCAACTACATCCTCACCGACATGACGGCGAACAAGGCCTCCTTCGAGGCGGCGCTCGCCGAGGCGCAGCGCTTGGGCTATGCCGAGTACGACCCCACCTTCGACGTGGACGGCATCGACTCGGTGCACAAGGTGGCGCTGCTGGCTTCATTGGCTTACGGCAAGTACGTCGACTATCGCCAGCTGCATGTCGAGGGCATCCGCAATGTGGCCGCGCTCGATATCCAGATGGCCGGGGAGCTTGGCTGCGAGGTGAAGCTGCTCGGCGTGGTTTCGGAGACGAAGGGCCGGATCCTTGCGGCGGTGTATCCCGCCCTGCTCGAAAAGGGCCATCAGCTGGCTTCGGTGCACGGTGTGCTGAACGCCGTCTATCTCAAGAACTCCGCCGCGGGCCCGCAGCTCCTCACCGGCGCGGGCGCGGGGCGGTATCCCACCGCGAGCGCGGTGGCGGCCGACCTGGTGGCGACCGGGCGGCGCGTGGGCACGGAGCGAAACGCGGCCGCGAACGTTGCGTCCGCGATGGCGTTCTTCTCGCGCGACAACGCCGCGGACCTGGTTTCCATCGACGACCTCGAGACCGAGTTCTACCTCCGCCTCACGACGGTGGACAAGCCGGGAGTCCTGAGCCGGGTCACGGGTATCCTCGGGGACGAAGGCATCTCGATTCGCGCGCTCAGCCAAAAGCCCGAGCATGATCCCGAGAACGTGCCTGTGATCATCCTCACCCACGCCGCGCGCAACGCCCGCGTGATGGCCGCGCTCCGCAAGATCGACTCCCTCGACGTGGTCAGCGCCCCCACCCGCGTGATCCGCTTCTATCGATGAGCATTCCCTGCGCCGTGGTGGCACGCCGGCTGTGGGTGCGGGGATTCCGCGACCTCACGGTGGATGAAGCCTGCCGCATCGGTCCTTGGATGTGCTTCACGCCCATGCTGCAGGCGATCCTGTTCGGGGTGAGCACGGTCACGGCCTCGGGTACCGTATTGCGCGTGTTGGCCGCCTTGCTCTTCCTGGGTGCGCTCATGGGCCGCCACCCGTTCGACTGGATCTATGACGGGGTGATCCGCTTCCTGGAGGAATCGCCGAAGCTTCCTTCCACCCCGCCGCGTCGCCGCGCGGTTTTCGCCGTCGGCGGGATCTGGTGCCTCGTCACCGCCGCATTGTTCTCCAACGGGAACATGGTCGCCGGCTATGCGCTAGGAACGGCGATGACGCTTTCGACCGGATTCCTGGCCCTCACGCACATCTGCATTCCCTCCCGCGTGATGGAGTGGTTCGCGGACCGCAGCGGATCCGGCAAGGCCGGCACGCAGGAATCCTGAGCCGGGAAGCTCACCGCCTTCGCCTTGAGGCCTATGAGGCCTGAATCGCGGCCCAAGGCTGCCGCCTCAGGTTAAGCCCAGTCATCTTCCGGGCCGCAAGCCGGGGACCAAGGTACTGGTGAAAGAACCAGTCGCCCAGGAACGCGGGCGCGTAGCGGTACAATATCCTGTCGAGCAGGTTCCAGCGCACATCGCTGCGGTCGGCGCGGCGATCGGAGTGCAGGCACCACAGATCTTCATGGTATACGGAGGATCCCTGCCGCCGCATCCGGTTCATGATCTCATGGTCCATCAGCACGTAGTTCCACAGCTTCGCGGAGAATCCCCCCGCCGACCGCAGTGCGTCGGCGCGGAAGATTTGTCCGGCCCCTCCGGTCAGGCACTTGGAAGGGTGTCGACGGGAAGCCTGCACGATACCTCGCAATTTCGCCCGCGTCATGGCGTCGAGGTCCGGATCATGCGTCGCGACCAGCCCCATGACGGAGGCGGCGCCCGGGTTCGCACGGAACAGCCGCAGCGCGCGCTCCAGGTAATGCGGCGGATAGGTGACGTCCGCGTCGCACAGCGCGACCAGCTCGCAATCCGCCTCGGCGCATCCCGTTTCCAGGGCGTTCACCTTGCCGGGGCGCGGATCCCGCAGGTACAGCACGCGGTCCGACGGGAATCCCGCCAGGGCTTCGCGGCAGGCCTCCGTCGATCCGTCGGTTGAGCCGTTGTCGACGAGAATGATGCGGTCGGGCAGGCGGTATTGCATGGTCAGGCTGCGCAGCGTCGTCGCGACGTAGCGCGCCTCGTTATAGTAGGGAACGACCACGGCGATCTTCCGCCTTCCACCCACGCGATCCTTGGAGGAAGCGAGGAGGGGCGGCCTTGCGGTTTTTCGTCGTGTCATTGTTTCTTGAAACACCGGAACCTCCCCGAACCTTCGCCCGCCTGGCGGCCTCGCGAATTCGCGCCCCCTAATTCGTACCTTTGCAACGTGAAGGAATGGTTGCAGGCGTGTTTCTCTTCGCAACGTCCCGCGCATTTCGCGGGCTCGATGCCTTTTCCGCGCGTTTTTATGGCTTTCGGGGACAGGCTTTTTTCGTGACAATGCAATCTTCCCGGAACATTCCGGCCGTGCCCGTTCCCGAGAACCCTGGAATCGCGGAGGATCCCGCCGACGAGCATGCCCATGGCCACGGCTTCATCAACCAAGGTTCCCGCTTCATGCTGCTGGACAACCTGTCCCGCGCCGTGGAGCCCCTGCTCGTGCTGACGTGCGCCCGCCTTTACGCGGGCGGGGAGTGGGGGTTCTTCAAGTATTACGAGTCGCTGCTCTTGCTGATGGCGCGCATCTCGGCGCTGGGCATGCAGCGCGGCGTGGTATGGATCCATGCGCAGCGCTCAGACGACGCCGCCTTCACGCGCGCCTTCTCCCGCGCGCTCAACCTCGTGGTGCTGATCGCCACGGGCCTGGCCCTTCTCGCCGGCGCCCAATGGGCGGGCTGGCTGCCCTCCTGGAGTTCCTTCGCGCGCGGCGCGCCGGGTTCCGGTGCCCTGAATGTCGCCTGCCTGCTGGCCGCGCTGCCCCTGCAGGCGGGCTCGCTGCTCTTCGTGCAGACCTTGATCAACAAGCGGCGGCTGCTCTCCATCCTGCTGGTGCGCAACATCGCCATGCCCGCCTTCACGCTGGCGCCGGCCGCGATCCTCTCCTTCACTTCCTTCCGCGAGCACGGGGTCGCCGTGCCTTACCTCGCGGGCAGCGCGTTTTCATTCGTGATGGGCGCCACGATGTATGCGCGCGCCTACCGCGTGCGCTGGCGCGACTGGTCGAAAAGCGCGCGGGTGCCGCGCGACCTGCTGCGTTACTCGCTGCCGCTGGGCAGCACCGACGTGTTCCTGACCTTCGCCTACCGGGTCGACGTCATCCTGCTGGGCCGCTTCGCCGGGCTGCAGGCCGTCGAGGTTTATTCCGTCGTGATGATGATCGCGAACACGCTGCGTTCGATCCGCCAAAGCTTCGACGGCATCCTGCTGTCGGTGTTCTCCCGCGCCCGCTCGGCCGTGCCCACCGCCGGCCAGATCCGGCACTTCAACTATGCCGCGTGGATCGTGATGACCTTGCAGGTTCCCTTCCTGCCGGCGGTGCTGCTTTTCGGCGGGGATTTCCTGCGCCTCGTCGGGCCCACCTACGCCGCGGGCGCGGCGGCGCTCTCCGTGGCCGTGTTCTTCAACGCCTGGATGACGCTGGGCGCCTTCTCGGAGCCTTTCGTGGCGGGCATGGGACGCACGCGCGTGGTGCCCATGGCGCAAGCCGTTTTCTTCTGCGGAAGCGTGCTGCTGAACCTGCTGCTGATTCCGCGCCTCGGCATCCCCGGCGCGGCGCTGGCCTCCGGCCTGGCTTACATGCTGGGCAGCTCGGTGAATTTCGGGGCGATCTGGCGCTTCAACGGAGGCTCGTTCCTGCTGCCGGAATACTGGAAGCCGTTCTTCATGGGCCTGCTGATGCTCGCGCCCGCCGCCGCGGCGGGCCTTTGGAGCGAAGCCTCGGGAGCCCACCTTTCGGCGATCGCGCGCGCCGCGATCCTGCTCGCCTGCCTAGTTCCCTTCTCGCTGCACGCCTGGCGCGGCTGGAAGCGCTTCAACCTCGCCCGCTGATTCCGCCGGACTCGTCGAGATTCGCGGGTATCGTTACGACTGCAGCTTCGGGTTGTTCTTGTGCCGCTCGGAATCGCGGGCGGTCTTCTTTTCGAGGTTCCGCTCCAGCGCCGCGGTGAGATCGACGCCGGTCTGGTTCGCGAGGCAGACGAGCACGAAAAGGATGTCCGCCATCTCATCGCCGAGGTCGCGTCCCTCGTCCGATTTCTTGAAGCTCTGGTCCCCGTAGGTGCGCGCCATCAGGCGGGCCAGCTCGCCCACCTCCTCCATGAGGATGGCGGTGTTGGTCAATTCCGAGAAATACCGGACGCCATGGGTCTTGATCCATTCGTCGACGCGACGCTGCGTTTCTTCCAGGGTGAGTGAGGCCATGGGCCGAAATTAGCTAATCGTCACCCGTGTTTTTTTATGGGCCCTTGAAGCCTTTCTGATCCATGGCCTCGCGGCCCGCCGTCCAGTTATCTTTGGGGCCTCATGCCTTCATTTTACTTCGCCGCCGGCCTCGTATTTACCCTTATTAAGGTTGTCTCACTTTCGCTGCACTTTCTGGGGAACACGCCCTACGGCACGCCCGTGGTGGAATTTCCCGTGCGCTTCCTCCCCAACGCGGCGATTTACGAGGCGGGGCTGTTGTTCGCCTTCGCGCTGGTCTTCCTCGCCCTTGAGAAGGCGGGCCGCTTCCTGCGCATTCCCGCCGCCCCCTTTCGGGCCGTTTACCTGATCTTCAACGCGCTGTGGCTCCTGCTCGGGCAATTCGACCAGGAGGTGGTGCGCTGGCTGGGCAATCACATCACGCTGAGCTACATGCGGACCTACCTGCTCTCGGGGCAGGACTCTGACCTGCTGGCCCGGTTGTTCGGGGCCGACCTCGGGTACTTCATCGCCTCGGTGTTGCTGGGCATCGTGGCCCCCGCCGTGGCCGCCGTGCTGTTGTGGCGGCGAAGGAAAGCTTTTCCCGAGCCGAAGGTTCCGACCGTGGCGGCGGCCATCGCCCTGACGGCGGCCTTCGTCACGTTCCCGTTCTGGTGGAACGTGTCGGAGAAGCGCTGGAGGCGCATCCGCCCGGCCGCCGTCGAGATAACCTGCGACCTGCTCCGCGACCTGCGCGGCCTTGACAGTCCGCGCGACGAGGCCCGGGCCGCCGCTGATCTCGCTTCGATGACGGCCCGCGGCCGCCTGTCCGATGCGAGCGACGGGGTTTCGGGCGCGGAGCCGGAATATCCGCTCTGGCATGTGAGCCCCGGCCACTATACTCCCGATGAGTTCCGCCGATTGCCTCGCTCCCGCCGCCCGAACATCGTATTGGCGATGTTCGAGACCCTGCGCGGCTATCGCACGGGCCTCACGGGCGACACCACGAACACCGTGCCCTATCCGCCGCTGGCGAACTTCCTGAAGCGCGAATCGGCCTATTTCCCATGGACGCATTCGCACGGCTATCCCAGCGTGGAAGGCTGCGCAGGCATCCACCTCGGCCTGTGGTCGCATTACAGCAACGTGCTGGTGAGCGATTACATCCATATCAATACCCGCGCCCTTCCCGAGATCCTGCGCTCGGCAGGATACCACGCCGAGATGATCTTCGGCTATGATCCCTCCTTCGGCAACTTCACGCCGTGGATGCATCGCTGGTACGACCGCCTGGAGTACAATCCCGCCACCAACGTCGACGGGCCGCTCCTCCATCGCGTGGACGACATCCTCGACACGATCTCGCGCGACAAGCCGTGGATGGTGACCTTCTGGACCACGATCACGCACCCGCCCTTCGACCTGCCTCCCAGCGAAAAGATCGCCCCGGCTCCCGACGTCGACGGTCGTTACGACCAGACGCTCGCCTACGCCAGCCGCGAGATGCTGCGCTTCCTCGAGAACCTCAAGCGGCGTCCCGACTGGAACAATACGGTCGTGATCCTCATCGGCGACCATGGCGCGGCCAACACCTGGCAGATGCGCAATCCCGACCGGGTGGGGGAACTCAGCCCCGCCAATACGTGGACCACGCTGGCCGTCTTCGGGGGCTGGCCCGGGCTGCCGAAGCCGGGCCTGCGTCACGTCACGGCCGGGCAGGCCGACCTTGGTCCGACGGTCCTCGGCCTGCTCGACCTGCGCGCGGGCAATCATTTCATGGGCCGCGACCTTTTCGCGCCCGGCGCGGACACCCTCGAGCGTTCGCTTCCCTCGGCGCGCTTCGGCAACGCCGCCGTGACGCGTGGCGAGAATCGCCTTTACTTCCGCATGGATGACGACGACGAGGGCGACTACTTCCCCCTCTCCAAGGCGCGCGACAAGGACTACGGCCTGCTCGACTCGACCACCACGCGCGCGCAGCCGCAGGACACGACCGTGTTTCCGCGCGGCTCGGCGGCGCGCTATCGGGACATGTATCGCCACTACGGGAACCTGCTCGACGCGAACCGGATCATGCCGCCCGACGCGGCTCCCTGATTACGTTTGACCCATGCCCGGGCCCGAGATTCCGCGTCGCATCCTGGTCGTCACCCAGGATTTTCCTCCCGTCACGGGCGGCATCCAGACCTACCTGTTCGAATTGGCGCGGCATTTCATTCGTCGGGGGCATGACGTCACCGTGGTGTGTCCGGGCCGCGCGGGCACGCCTTCTCCGCTGCCGCCCGAGGCGCGCGTGATCCGGATTCGCGTGCATTCCTCCTGGCTGTTCCTGCCGCTGCTGTTTCGCCTGCCGGGCATCCTGCGCCGGGGCGACTACACGCATGTCCTGTACGCGCAATGGCAGGCCGCGCTCTCCGAGTCCTTCGTCCCGCGCGCGCGGCGGCGGCAC
>DATAHJ010000255.1:0-8905 GCA_036263275.1 Fibrobacteria bacterium
GGGGCTCGCGGCGCCCGCCGCAATCTCCGTGGCCGACGATCCGACACCGGACAATCCCGGGGCCGGCGAAGAAGCGCCCCGCTCATTGAACACAAGGCTCCAATCGGGAAGGTCCGTGGCCAGCCGCGAGAGATCGCGCCACGCGTCCCCCGAGGTGTTCGCCTGCGTGATGCGCAGGGCTTCCAGAAAGACGAGGCCCGCGCGCCGCGCGTCGGGGAGGGCGCGGTGCTCGCCGTCGCGGGCGAGGTCGAGGCGACGGGCCAGCGTGTCGAGCTTGTGGCTGTCCCAATCGGGCCAGGCGATGCGCGACATCAGGAGCGAGTCGAGCCAGCTTCCAGGAAGCGGCGCGAGGCCTTCCGCCTCCTGCGCGCGGCGCACGAAGTGCGCGTCGAACTCGGCGTTGTGGGCGACCAGCGGCAGGTTGCCGGCGAAGGCCGCGAAGGCGCGCAACGTCTCGGCGGCGGGCGGCGCCTCGCGCAGGCGCCCGGGATCGAGGCCGGTGATCAGCCGCGAGACGGGGGAGAGGGCGCGATCGCCTGGCGAAAGCAGGGCCTCGAATTCCGCGACGGGCTTGCCGTCCTCGAAGCGCACCGCGGCGATCTCGATCATCCGGTCGCGCTCGAAATCAAGCCCCGTGGTCTCGGTATCGACCGCGATGAAGGAAGTCAGCATGGGAAAATGATGGAAGGATGGAAAGACGAAACGATGGGGTTCGCGGAAAGCCCGCATCATTCCATCATTTCATCATTCCGCCTGGATCATTCGTCCTCGCTGACCACGTCGATCAGCTTGAAGAACTCGCGCAAAGCGGGGCTCATCATCAGGCGGCGCGGCGGCTCGGGAAGCAGGGGCTGGAGGCCGCGCAAAAGGAAGACGGGAATCTCCATGCGCGAGTGGGCGAGCAGCGAGTCGAGCGCATCCTCGTAGTCGGCGCGATGGAAGAAGACGTGGGTGCCCTCCTCGTCCTGCTCGTCGAGCAGCGACTGCAGCCAGGCGGCGATCTCGTCGCGCTCGTCGGCCTCGCAGCGGATCTCCACGGCTTCGCCGCTCTCGGATTGATCCCCGGCATCTTCCCCGGGGGGCACGATGTCACGCAGGGCGCGACGCGCGGAGGCGGCGTCGACCTCGTGCACGAAGAGGGCGTAGCGGTCGGAATCTTCGCCCGCGGGGCCGATCCAGCAGGGCGTGCCGCGACCCGTGAGATATTTCTCGAGCCGCTCGAGCGTCTCGCGCTCAAGGCTCGAAGCAAGGGAAATGAAACCGCCGTCCATGGAGGAGAAATTAGAAATGATGAATGATGAATGAGAAATTGCCGTTTTTCATCATTCATCATTTCTCATTCATCATTTCCCCTTTCGTGCTCACCCGGACCGTGTCCGCGATCACCGCGAAGGGCTCCTGCGCGATCCACGGACGGAGCGAGCCCGGGTCGCGGACGCCGTCCCGGTCGCGATCCAGGAAGGCCTGCACGCGATAGACGCCCGGAGGCGCCGAAGCCTTGAGGTTTCCCCCCGCGCGCTCCAGCGGGATTTCCTGCGCGCTGTCGCCCTTGATGGGCACGGCCCAGAAGGTCCAGTCTTGGCGGTTGGCCGGGATCGGCAGGTTCAGGACGCCGAGCGCGTTGGTGTCGGGCACGGATCCGGCATAAAGGGTTCGCGCCGAGCTGTCGGCCGTGCCGGGCGCGGCGCGCAGATTCAACTCCAGTCGATCGCTCGCGCGCAAGGGGCGGGGCAGGTCGACGGCGAAGGACAAGAGACCGGTGCGGCGGGGACGGAGCGCGACGGGCACGGTATCCTTGCCTATCAGGGCTTCGAGCCGCGCGGCGAGGGCTTCCCATCGCGTCCTCGACAGCGGCACGCTGCTGGAAAAGTTTTGGGCTGCGCCCGCGCGCAACGATCCGATGCGCGCCAGGCCGGAGGCCCCAGGAGGCGCCAATGGAGACACCTTCCACTCGGGGGCCTTGATTCCGTCCTTCTTGTCCGGTACTTCGGGGGTGAACGCGGCCGAGGTGTCGGTTTCAGTCAGGCCTTCGCGGCCGGGGAAATCGGGGCGGCCGCGCAGGAGAATGCGATAGGGCGCACCGGCCTTGAGGGCGGGCACGGCCAGCAGCCAAGCGCCGCGTTCGGGGCTCCACGCGGCCTCGATCGCCGCGGCCGGCGCGCCGTTCTCCGGAAGGACGAAGTAACGCGCCGCCTCGGCGGCGCGCGCGGGGTGCGGATCGCGGGTGAACTTCACGCTCACCAGCCCCTGCACGGTTCCGGCCGCCGAATCCGCCGCGTAGGTCTCGAAGGCGGCCTCCGCGATCCGAAGCGGCAAGGTGTCGAGCGCCGCGAGGTACAGGGCCTGCGCGGGCGCGCCTCCCCATGAGGACAGCGTGATCCTGGACTCACCCACTGCGGCGGGCTCGAGCCCCACGTCGAAGGCGAGGTTTCCGTTCACGTCGTCGAAGGCGAACAGCGCGTAGACGCCTGGCGCCGCGCCGTCCGCGACGAAGGCGCCCAACGAATCGGTCGCGGCCAGGTAAGCCGGCAGCTCGCGCCAAGGCTCGGGCAACTCGGTGGGACTGAAGGCTGTGTCGCGGAGCGAGAGCGCCTCGGCGCGCGAACGGTCGTCCGCGCGGTACAGCGCGACGACGAGGCTGCCGCGCCGCGCCGGGGAAACCACGTGCCCCGAGATGGAGGCGGAGTCGAGCGCGGGCCCCGTGGAGAAGCGCAGCGGGAAGGGTTGCGAGAGCGCGTTGCCGTGCAGGTCTTTCAGGCCGCCCATGGCGACCACGGTGTAGGTCGTGCCCGCGCGCAGCGTCGCGCCGGACGACGGCCTCGCGATCAGGCGATCGCCGTCGGCCTCGGCGCGCAGGCGGCCCGGGAGCGGCGGCGAGAGCAGCACCTGCCCGCGCACGGAATTGCGGTCGATCCATTCATTGAACTGGAAGACCACGTCCGCGTCGCGCGGCACGTTCACGGCGTTCGGCGCGGGATATACCGCCGCCACCGCGGGCGGCGTCTTGTCCTCGGGCCCGCCCGAGGGCGGCTCCACGTGCGCGCAGCCCGCGAGGGCAAGCAGCGCGCACACGGTGACCAGCGCGGCGGCCAACGGGGCCAAGCCGGAAAGGGGAGCGCCGGTTTTCCGGCGAAGCACGGACGGCATTCCCATCCTTGTCAGTCGATCAGGCGCCCGATTCGCGTCCACCGGATCTTCAGCGGAACGGAGAGCCAGCTCAGCGGGTTCGTGAAGGAGAAGCCGTCCTCCTCGTCCTCGAACGAGTAGTACACGATCAGCGCGCGCGCCTTCACGTTGCGGCGCGAGAGCGGGCCCCAGTAGCGGCTGTCGGAGGAGTTGTCGCGGTTGTCGCCCATCATGAAGTACAGCGGCTCGCGCACCGTGTAGCGGTCGCTCTCGACGCCGTCGACCACGAGGCGCGCGCGCACGTGGAAGGCGGTGTCGAGGGCGCGCAGGTTGGCGGCGATCACCTCGAGGTAATTGCCCATGTAGTACTCGTTGAACTCCTCGCGCCGTCCTCCGGCGTTGCGCAGGGCGGGCGGCATCAGGTCCGCGGCGCGCAGGTAGCCCGTGCGCGCAAGGTCCTGCACGCGGGCGAAGGGCACGTCCCGCACCTGCAAGAGGCCGGGCGCGGCCTCCGCGACCGGCAGGCCGAGGTAGAAGAGCGCCGCCTGGTGGTTGCGATCGCGCGCGTCGCCGCGCAGCCAGGGCATGACGTAGTCGTTGGCGGGGTTGCCGCCGCGGAACAGGTCGAGCTTCAGCTCGACCTTCTTGTCCGGATTTTCCTGGATCGCGATGGAGCGCAGCCATGCGGCCTGCGTGAGCGACAGCGTGTCGAGCGCGATGGTCTCGCCCGGCACGGGCAGCCGGTAGCGCAGGTGGTCGCGCACGGGCTCGAAGGCGCGCAGGCTTCCGGTGCCCGCGGCGTAGCGGCCCTCGCGGGGAAGCACGGCGTCATTTCCGTCGACGCGCAGCGACGCGCCCTCGACCTCGATGGTCTGTCCGCTTTTCGCCACGATGCGCTTGATGAAGTCCTTGGGCGCGTACCACACGAGGCTTTTCTCGCCGGGCCCCGGCGTGCGATCCCAATAAAGGTTTCCGAAGAGCAGCAGGCTCGCGACGAAGCGATAACGTTCCGGCTTGCCCTCGGGATAGAACGGGTCGCCGGGATAGCGGAAGATCACCACGTCGCCGGGCTTCGGTTCCGAAAGCGCGGGCAGCCGCTTGTTCGAATACGGGATCGGCGAACCGTACACGAACTTCAGGCCGAGGAGGAAGTCGCCGATGCGCAGCGAGTTTTCCATCGACGCCGAGGGGATCTTGAACGCCTGCACGGCGAACTGCACGAACACCAGCGCGAGCGCGATCGGAACCACGATCTCGCGGATGAAGGCGCGTCCGGCGCGCCGGGCGCGGCCCGGAGCCTGGGAGGAATCGGTCTTGTCAGCCACGCTTGCGCCTTTCCGGCCTCGAAATTTTCATTTGAACAGCGGCGAAGATACCAAATGCAGGCCTTGGGGCGTTTTTGGGGGTTTTCTTTCGTCGGCGCTCGGGTGTTTCGCGAGGGAACGCTTGATTTCGAAGGATACCCCCGAAATCCCCTGAAATACGAGGCTCCCTCGATCTTGTTAAATTGCCCGAGGGAGAAACACGCATGGACTACACCTTCCTGGAACGCCTCAAGACCAAGGTCATCGCCGGAGCGCAGACCTCGGCCGCCCGCATCGAGGACGCCGCCCGCACGGGCAAGCTGCACCTCGACCTGATGGCGGCCCGCCGCAAGTTGCAGCGCGCCCACGTGGAACTCGGCAAGGAGGCGCACCGCGCCCTGACCGACGGCCTCGAGGCCGAGCTGGCGATGCGCCCCGGCGTGTCGGAGCTGCGCTCCGAGATCGAGGCGCACAAGAAGGAAATCATCGCGCTGGAAGCCCGCCTTGCCGAAGGCAAGGACGTCCGCGGGACCGCCAGAGCGCGCTAACTCCGGCGCGACCCGCCATCCCGCGGCCCGGATTTTTTATGGACCGCAAGATCCGCATATTTTTCTTTCCCCGCGACGCGTCGCGGGTGCGCGCCATCGTGGTGTCGCGCAAGCTCGCGCTCGCGGCGCTGTTCACCGTGGCGCCCCTTTGCCTTCTCGGCTTCTGGCTCGCGCTCTCGGGCGTGCTGCGCGAAAGCCCCGAGCGTCGCGCAGAGCGCGACAGGCTGGAGAGCGAGACCTCCGCGCTGAGCGGCAAGACCAGCCGCCTTCAGGATGAGGTCGAAAGGCTGCGCGGCAACCTCGACACCCTCGAGGCGCTGCGCGTCCGCGTGGCCATTTCCTCCGGCATCGAAGGTCCGCGCGGCGCGACGCAGTCCGCGCCCGAGCGCTTCTCCGGCCTCTCGGCGAAGGTGCCGCGCGCCGGCGACATCGCCGCGCCCCTTTCGAAGGTGCGCGGCATCGGCCGTTTCCTCGACTCCACGCTCTTCGTCCTGACGCGGGACGCCGACCGCGCGGCCCGCCTGCCCACCGCGAACCCCGCGCCGGGCGCCTTGGTCACGCGGGCCTTCGGCGCGTCGCGCGACCCGTTCACGGGCCGCACCAGCCTGCATCCCGGCGTCGACTTCGGCCTGGCGCCCGGCGCGCCCGTGCTCGCGGCGGGCGGGGGCACGGTCATCGCCGCCGGCTCCGATCCGGTGTGGGGCATCTACGTGCGCATCCGCCACGACGGTCGCGCCGAGACGTTCTACGCGCACCTGAAAAGCGCGAACGTGACGACGGGTCGCGTGGTCGCGCGCGGCCAGGTCATCGGCTGGGCCGGTTCCAGCGGGGCCTCGAGCGGGCCGCACCTTCACTTCGAGCTTCGCCTCTCTGGGGATCACGTCGATCCGATGCCATATTTGCTGGGTGACGACCGGAGCATCTGAGGACACCATGCGCCCCGAACTTTCCACCCTCCCGAAGATCGCCGATGCCGCGCGTGCTTTTCGCCGCGACATTCATCGCCGCCCCGAACTCAGCGGCGTGGAGTCGGACACGCGGGAAGCGCTGTGCGCCGAGCTGCGCGCGCTCGGCTTCGAGCCGCTGACTTCCGACGACCACAAGGGCGTCGTCGCGTTGTGGGAAGGAACGGCGGGCGCGGCCGGGCCGTGCGTCGCGCTGCGCGCCGACATGGACGCGCTGCCGCTTCGCGAGCAGTCGGGCGTGCCATGGGCCTCGGAGCGCGAGGGCGTCATGCACGCCTGCGGGCACGACGGCCACATGGCCGTGCTGCTCGGCATGGCGCGCTGGCTTTCCGAAGGGAAGCGACGCTATCCCGGCCCGGTCAAGCTGATCTTTCAGCCCGCGGAGGAGACGGGCTTGGGTGCGCCCGCGATGATCCGCGAAGGCGTGCTGCGGAACCCGGATGTGAAGGCGGTCTTCGGGCTGCACGGCTGGCCCGAGATTCCGCTGGGTACGCTCGCGATCCCCGACCGCGCCGTCATGGCGGCGGTGGACAACTTCGACCTGACCTTGCGCGGCATCGGCGGGCACGGCGCGATGCCGCACCTCGTGCGCGATCCCGTGCCCGCGGCGGCGGCGCTGATCACCTCGGCGCAGACGCTCGTCAGCCGCCGCGCCTCGCCGCTGGAGGCGGCGGTGCTGACCTTCGGGCACGTCGCCGCGGGCCGCACGTACAACGTCGTGCCGGAGTCCTGCCACATGAAGGGGACGCTCCGTACCCTGGATCCCGATCTTCGCAAGACGCTGATGGCGGAGTTTGAAATCCTCGCGGCGCGCGTCGCGGAGGCGCACGGCGTGCAGGCGGAGCTCTCGTGGATCGAGGCGTGCCCCGCCACGATCAACGATCCCGCGATGGCCGCCCTGGCCCGTGACGGCGTGCGCGCCGCTTTGGGCGACGGCGTGTTGCGCAGCTCGCCTCCGAGCATGGGCGGCGAGGACTTCTCCTACTTCCTGCAGGAAGTTCCCGGGGCGTACTTCTGGCTGGGTCTCGGCATGGAGCGCGGCGGATTGCACAATCCGCGCTTCGACTTCAACGATGAGGCCATCGCCACCGGCGTGGCGGCATTCGCGGGGATATTGGAACGGTTCTATGAGGGGAAGTGATTTTTTCAGTTACAAATTACGAGTTACGAGTTACGAATTGAACACGTCTGCTTTTGTGTTCAATTCGTAACTCGTAACTCGTAACTTCCTTGCGCTTCGCTTGTTTCGTCTCTCCACTCTTTCACGTCCGGCCGCAGCGCCTGCCGCCGGTTCCAGTCGATGAGCGCCGCGCGCTGCGCGTCGCTCGCGCCGAGGCCCGCGGCGGCGCGCTTCGCAAGCGCGCCCGGCACCGCCACGCTGACGGCCTCGTTCAGCATCGCGGTCGGACGGGCGGAAGACGGATGCGTGGGCGCGAGCCCGATGCCGTTGTAGTTCGCGCCCGAAGCGGCGCGCGCCTGCCCGTAGGTGATCACCGCCACGCCGCCCCCGTAGGTGTCGAACGAAGCCTGGCCCACGCCCTTGCCGTACGTGGTGGCGCCCACGAAAGGAGCCCCCAGATTCTCGCGCAACGCCGAGATGAAAATCTCCGAGGCGCTCGCAGAGCGGCCGTCGGCCAGGATCACCCACGAGCGGCCCTCGTTCTTGTCGCCGGGCCGCGCCAGGTAGGCCGTTTCGGTCCGCAGCGTCGCCCCGCCGTTGAGATCCCGTTCTATCAGGCGGATGATGACGCCGCCGGAAAGCATTTCGTCGCACATGCGCAGCACCACGGGGAGGCTTCCGCCGCCGTTGCCGCGCAGGTCGAGGATCGTGGCCGGGAAGCGCCGCGTCGCGTCGAGGGCCGCGCGGAACTCGGAGTACGTCGAGCCGCCGTTCACCGTGCTCTCCGTGAACGAGAAGATGCTCACGTAGCCCGCGCCGCCCACGCTGTCGGCCAGCACGGTGGGGAAGGTCGCCGTGTCGCGGGTGATCGTCTTCGTGAGCGGCCCCTGCGCCGTGCCCACGGTGATCTTCGCCGAGAGGCTGTCGGCGTCGACGAAGCGCGCGAAGCGCTCGAAGGCGGAGTCGCCCGTGATGACGCTGTCGTTCACGGCGAGGATGGGCATGCCGCGCCGAAGTCCCGCCTTGTCCGCGGGAGAGCCGGGCGCGACGAGCGAGAGGAAGAGCGAATCGGCCGCGTCGTTCTCCCGAACCTGGATGCCCAGAACGCGGGGACGCGCGCTGGTGCGGGTTTGGCGCCTGTATTCCTCCGCCTTCGCGGAGTCGACGTAGCGCGAGTAGGGATCGACTTGGTGCGCGCGAGCGAAGAGGGAATCCGTGGTGGCGAGCCCCGTGGTGTCGTCGAAGGCGCCGGGGTAAAAGAAGAACGAGCGCAGCAGGAAGAGGTTGAGGTCGCGCTCATGCTGCGCGCTCCAGGATCCGTAGCCGCGCCGGCTGCGGCGGAATTCCACCACGCGCCCCGTTTCGTGCTCCCGGACGCGCACGGGAAGGGATTGAAGCAGGGAGGTCTGGCCGCCGGCGCCCAGGCTCGCGTCCAGGTAGGGCTCGAAGAGCGGCACGATGACCTCGGCGTCGGCGTCCGTGAGGCTGTCGTAGGCCGAGGTTCGCGTCGAAGGAACGGCGAGTCCCTTGGTGGGCGGGGAAGAGAAAATGCACCCGCCCGCGAGCGCGCTTGCCAACCCGGCACAAAGAAGGGGGAAACGAGGCGTAAATCCCCCAAAGCGGCGCGAAAAGGCGGTGAAGGCGTTGCAGGCGGGACGGAGCACACCTTAATGATACACAGTGATACCCCTTAAAATCCTGAAAGAGAGGGGGGGACTGGACGCCCTTGTTATTTTTACTCTTCCGGCCCCCCTTTTTGGGTCCAGCCGGTGCCCTTCGTCCGGAGCCCGCCGCCATGCAGTTGCCCAAGTACAAAAAGAAAAAGCGCATCAAGCTCAAGGT
>DATAHJ010000256.1:0-8855 GCA_036263275.1 Fibrobacteria bacterium
CGTTGGGGGTTGGTAGCGGAACAAGCTTTCCGTTTTTGCCACCAACCACCAACGAGAATCCTTTTCCCCCGACTTGTTTCGAACTCCCAACGACGGCGCTACGCCCCCAAGAATTCCCCCGCCCCTCGTGTATATTTGGGACGCGCTCCGAAATCGTCTTTTCCTTCGTTTCCCCAAGGGTTTTCCGTGTCCGATGCCGGCGTCGCCTTCGAAATCATCCGGTCGGTGACCCGGACCATCCTCGAGTCGCGCGAAATCCAGCCGGCGCTCGATGCCGTCACGCGCCTCATTTCCGAAAAAATGGGCGTGGAGGTCTGCTCCATCTACCTGCGCGACGGTGACCGCCTGCGGCTTTCGGCGGGCCACGGCCTCAATCGCGGCGCGCTTGCCGAGGTTTCGCTCGATTCGGGCGAAGGCCTTACCGGCGCGGTGTACGACTCCGGCGACATCCTCAACATCGCGAACCCGGGCCGGGATGCCCGCTTCCGCTACTTCCCGGGGCTGGGCGAGGAGAAGCTTGAGAGCTTCATGGGCATTCCCATCCCGCCGGGCAAGCCCCGCGGCGACGGCGTCCTCATCCTGCAGGGCGTCGAGCCCATACCTTTCGGTCCCACGGTCGAGGACCTCGCCTACACCCTCGCGGCCCAGCTCGGCACGCTCCTTGAGACGCGCCTGCATCCTTCCGTGCCTCTGCCCGAGGACATGAACACGCCGCAGCCGGTCCCGCCCCGGCCGCATTTCACCGAGCCGCCGCCCTTCGTGCGCGCGCAGACCGCCTTTGGCGGCGTGGCCGACGGCGTGGTGCTCGCCCTCAAGACCCAGCACGTCTGGGACACCGTGTACTTCGCCGAGAGCGATGATCCCGAGCGGGAGCTGCGCGCGCTGGAGCGCGCCCTCGAGCGCGCGCGCGAGGAATCGCACAACCTGCGCCGCCGCGCGGGCGAGATCTTCGCGGAGCTGGACGCGCGCATCTTCGAGACGCACGAGCAGCTTCTCGCGGACGAGGAGTACATCGGCCTCATGCGCGCGCAGATCCGCGAGAAGCGCACCACGGCGGTGTTCGCCGTGAAGCTTGCCACGCGCGAGACGTCCAAGGCCTTTCAGGACTCGGGCATCCCCATGCTGGCCGCGCGCGTGGCCGACCTGCGCGACGTGGGCCTGCGCCTCCTGAACGCGCTGGGCGAGGCGAACGACCGCTTCGAGCCCGCGGGCAACGCCTCCGATTCCGGCGTGATCGTCGTCGCGCTGGAACTGCTGCCCTCCGACCTCGTGTACCTGCAGTCGCGCAAGATCCTCGGCATCCTGTGCGAGACGGGCGGCAGCACCTCGCACGCGGCCATCCTCGCCCGCTCGCTCGACGTGCCCTGCTTCATCGGCATTCCAGGCCTGACAAGCTTCCTGTCGTCCGGCACGCGCGTGATCCTCGACGGCAACTCCGGGCTCGTCTACATCCGCCCCGACGCGCACGTCGTGCGCGAGTACCAGCGCCTCATGTCCGCGGCCCGCTCGCGGCCGCGCATCGACCGCGTCGCCGGGACGGAGCGCACCCGCGACGGGCACCCGGTGCGCATCTCCGGCAACGTCTCGCTGCTCTCCGACCTCAACCTCATGCAGCGCTTCGCCATCCGGGGCGTGGGGCTTTACCGCTCAGAGTTCTTCTTCATGATCCGCAACTCGTTTCCGGACGAGGACGCGCAGTTCGCGGTGTACAGCCGCGTGATGGAGCGCTGCGGGGAATTCGGCGTCACCTTTCGCCTGTTGGATGTGGGCGGCGACAAGCCGCTCAAGTATTTCGACTGGGGCCGCGAGGAGAATCCCAGCCTGGGCTGGCGCTCCATCCGCATGCTGCTGCACCGCCCCGAGATCCTCACGCCGCACCTGCGGGCCCTCCTGCGCGCCGCCCAGCTCGGAGACATGCGCGTGGTGCTGCCCATGATCGCGACGCTGAGCGAGCTGCGCGCCCTCAAGACGCTGCTGCATGAGGCGGCGCGCGCGCTGGAGGCCGAGAAGGGCAAACCCCTCCGCATGCCCCCGGTGGGCATCATGATCGAGATCCCCTCCACGGTCCTCCAGATCGAGTCCTTCCTCGCCGAGTCCGATTTCCTCTGCCTCGGCACCAACGACCTGATCCAGTACATCTTCGCCATCGACCGCGGCAATGAGCGCATGGCCGAGCACCATCACCCGTACCATCCGCCCTTCCTCCATGCGCTCAAGCGCGTGGCGGACGCGGCATCGGCGGCGGGCAAGCCCGTGACGGTGTGCGGCGAAATGGCGGCCGATCCCCTCGCGCTCCCGCTCCTCCTCGGCCTCGGCCTCACGTCGCTCAGCATCGCACCCGGCGCGGCCGACGCGGTGCGCGAGACACTCGATCGCGTCACGCTCCCGGATTGCCGCGACCTGGTGGCGCGTTCGCTCGCGCTTTCCACGGCCGACGAGGTTCGGCAAGAGGTGATGGCGTTTCGGGAGAGGGCGGGGGGGTAGTTCTTTCGTGGGTGGTCCTTCGAAGTTGTCGAAAAACTTCGAAGACCAAGCTTCGTCGTTGTCAGTTGTCGGAAATGTCCGGGCATTCGTTTTGCGGTTTCTGGCAACCGACAACCGACAACCGACCCACTTTTACCTCCTCCCTCCCGGCCTACTATCTTTCCCCCCATGCACTTCATCAAGATGCACGGCACGGGGAACGACTACGTCTACGTGGACGCCTTCCGTGAAAAGGTCGGGAATGTCCCGGAATTGGCCCGCAAGGTCTCGCACCGCCATTTCGGCGTGGGCGGCGACGGTTTGATCCTGATCAAGCCGCGCGACGGCTACGACGGCGAGATGGACATGTACAACGCCGACGGCTCGGGTTCCGAGATGTGCGGCAACGGCATCCGTTGCGTGGCGAAGTACGTGCACGACACCTACGCCCGCGGCAAGGATGAGCTGAAGCTCATGACCGGGGCGGGCGAGCGCATCGCGCACATCGTCGCGCGCGATGCGGCCGGCAACGCGACCTCGGTGCGCATCGACATGGGCGCCCCCATCTTCGAGGGTCTCAAGATCCCCACCACCTTCGACGCGCCCGAGGTTTTCCGCAAGGTGATCGAGGTCGCCGGTCGCAAGCTCGAGTTCTCGTCGGTCTCGATGGGAAATCCCCATTGCGTCATCTACGTCGACGACGTCGCGAATTTTCCCGTGACCGAAATCGGCCCTCTCATCGAGAACCACCCTTGGTTCCCGCGCCGCGTCAACGTCGAGTTCGTGCAGGTCGTCTCCAAGGACGAAGTGATCCAGCGCACGTGGGAGCGGGGCTCCGGTGAGACTTGGGCCTGCGGCACCGGCGCCTGCGCGGTGGCCGTGGTGGGCTTCAGGCTGGGACTCACCGGCCCGCGCCTTGTCAATCACCTGACCGGGGGAGACCTGCTGCTCGAATACGACGGCACCGGCTCCGTGATGATGACCGGGAACGCCGTCGAGGTGTTCCGCGGCGAGATTTCGGCTTAGGCGGCTTAGGGCCGCGAATTCAAAGGCTTGCGCGCGCCGGGTCGAACACGAACCGTGCAGAAGGCGGCAGGGTGGCCGCGAATTCAACAAGGCGCGTGCGGATGGCGGGCGCTTCCACGGGGTGGACGGCGTAAAAGGCGACGGTCGTCCGGGATACCGTGACCTGGGGAATCTCGAGCCGGAGCGTTCCCAGGCGCGTCCAGGAAGCGGGAATGTTGTCCCCCACCCAGGCGTCATACACCATCGCCAGCCGCACGCCGTGCAGGAGCGCAAGCGAGTCGACCCATGCCGTTCCGCTCTCCGTCGAGCGCCGGTGCAGGGCTTCCGGATTCGCCAGGCCCCAGAGGTCGAGCACGTAAAGGTCGTTGTGGTAGGACACCCATCCCAGGTCGTTCACGGCCACGGGCGCATGAAGATATTCCGTCACGAAGCGATGCATCTGGAACTGCTGGGCGTAAATGTTTCGCGCGCCGCCGACGACCGTGCCGGGTTTCGTGACGAGCCAGAGACCGAGGACCGCCAGCGCGGCCAGCGAAAGGGCGACGTGCTGTCCGCGCGGCGAGAGACGCCGGCAGGAGTCGCGCAACCGCGCGAGAAAAGGAGCGTACACCTGAAGGCAAAGGCCCAGGGTGTAAAGCAGCACGTAAAACTGGTAGCGTGCCGTGGCCCCGTACCGTCCCTGGATCATGTGCGCCAAGGCGGCGGCGAGGGCAAGGCCCGCAAGTACCCTGTTCCGGCGGTTGATTCCCGGAAGCAACAGGCCGAGGGTGGGGGGAACCAGCGCCATCATCAGGATCTTGGACGGGTGTTCCGCCAGCAGGTGATTGAACCGGGAAGCGAAGAAGTGGCCTCCACCGGCTCCCACCTTCTCGATCACGGAGGACGGAAGCGGCGAGAGGCCCCGGCTGACGAGCCAGAGGGAGAATCCTCCCAGAAGGATCGCGGTCGTCGCGAGGATCGTGATGCCGACTTGACGACGGCCGCGCGTCATGAGATAGGCCGCGACAGGAACGGTGATGTCGAGGCTTTCGTAGCGGACAAGCGGCCCCAGCACGAGGATCACGGGAAGCCATCGCGGCATGCGGTCCTCGCGAACCTCGATCACCAGTCCGAGCGCCGTCATCGCCGCCAGCCAAGCCTGCAGCACGTGTTCCATCCCCGTGAAGGCCACGCCGACGGTTCGCGTGGCCGCAATGACGGCGGCCAGTGCAAGGGCCATGGCGATCGCCGAAATCTCTCCCAGGGTGCGACGAAGCAGCGCGTGGAACGTGGCCACGATCAGCACCGCGAAAACGGCGTTCAGGAACAGGGGCGCGAATTCGCCCCAGGGAATCGCCTGGAAGGGGACCAGCAGGAAGGGCCAGAGGATACTGGAAGAGGGGGCCGACATCTCTCCGAGGTTCACGCCATAGTGCCCCCGGAGCAGGTTTTCGCTCAGCGCGAGGTGAATGTAGGGATCGTCGAGCGTATAGATCGCATGGCCCGCATTCGCCACCGCGATGACGGCGAGGGTGCCCCCGAAGAGGATCGCGAGGACCAGAAGTCCCAGGAAAAGGCCGCGCGGCATCATGAGGTTGGGGTCGAGAGTTGCGAAGCATAGCAATCGCCCCCGCTTCCTATCTTGTGTCCATGACCTCTTCCGTCGATCCCGAAAAAATCCTTTCCGACGCCGTCGACCTCATCGTGGACGGCCGCGAGGCCGAAGCCGAGGAAATGCTCAACGCCTTCACCGCGGCCCTCAAGGGCGCGATGAACGGCGGCGACGCCGATGCCCAGCGCCATTACTGGTGGGGCAAGGCGCTCACCCTGCAGGACGAGTGGGAGCAGGCGCTGCTCCGCTTCGAGCGCGCCATCGAGCTCGACCCGGACCACGAAGGCGCATTGTGGGAGACGGCGACCATCCTCATGGACGCCCTCGACAAGCCCGAGAGCGCCAAGACCATCCTGCAGGAGCGGCTGATGAAACTGAATCCCGGCAATCCGGACTACGCCGAGGCGCTGGCTTCGGCGGAGACGCTGATCCGCCGAAGGGACGGAAAGCCCCTCAAGGAATGGAAGGACGGCGTGGGCGAAGAGGGCGACGCGCCGATGGACGCTGATAACGGGGAACTTGCGTAAGGGCGAGCCATGGCTCGCCCTTACGGGGCGCCATCGTCCTGCGGCGCGTCCCCGTCATATACGCCTTCATTTTCTTCCACGGACAGCGGACTGCCGACATCGGGCTCGCCCACCGTCCCGCGCTCCATCCCCAATGACATCTGCTCGGGGTCGGGTTCGCCGATTTCCGTGACTTCCGCCTGGCCCTCGGGGCTCATCTGCGGGATCAGCGCCTGCGCGTTCAGGATGCCTTCGAACTCCGACAGGCGCGGCAGGTCGTCGGGCACGCGGCTGATGCCGAAATAGCGCATGAAGTCGCGCGTCGTGTGGTACGTGAAGGCCTGGCCCAGCGCGTCCGAACGCCGGCCGATGTCTATCAGGCGGCGGTCGAGCAGGGTCTTCATGCTGCCGTCCACGTTCACGCCGCGGATCGACTCGATCTCCGCCTTGGTGACGGGCTGCTTGTAGGCCACGATCGCCAGCGTCTCAAGCGCCGCCTGCGAAAGGCGGCGGGGGGCGCCGTCCTTGAACAGCTTGCGCGTCCAGGGGTAATACTGGGGTCGGGTGCGCAGCCGGAAGGTGCCGTCGGTCTCGGCGATCTCGAAGGGCAGCTCGGACGCCTCGAATCCCGCGTTGAGGTCGCGCACCATGCGGCGCATCTTGGGCAAGTCCCACTCCGCGCCCATGATCTCGCGGAGGGCGCGGCCGTCGAGATATTCGTTCGACGCGAAGAGCAGCGACAGCAGGAGCTTGTCGGGCGGCGGGGTCCACTCCGGGACGGCGTCGATTTCCTCCTCGGAGGTCTCCGGTGCGCTGGAAAGTTCTTCGTTCACGCGAAAGGCTTTTTCCGGGAGGTTTTGAGGGAAGCTTGGGGGCGTTCTCCGGGGGGCGTCGTGCCCTCGTGAAGCCCGGCGGGAAGTTAGGAAATCAGCCGGGATCCGGGGACGGATCCTCATCCGGCGCCCCCGGCTCGGCGCTTGCCGCGGCCAGGGATTCCACGGCGGCGGCGTCCGTTTCCGAAATCCGCGCCGGGGCGCCTTCCTCGCGCATCTCGCGTTCCAGGTCGGCCAGGATCTGGTCGAGGGCCGTGCGGGCCTTGCGCTGCCGGATCTGGTCCTGGACCCATTCCACGAGGCCCGGCAGCACGCCCTCGGGCGGGGCGTCGGGGACCTCGGCCTCGGGGATGGCAAGCTCCTGGGCCCGCGCGCGCGCGGCGTCAGGATCGGCGGCCACGGCCTCGACGGGATCCTTGCGGTAGACCCAGATCGTCCCGAAGAGCCGGTTCTGACGGATCATGATCCGGTCGAGCTTGCACAGCTCCAGGAGGGACATGAAGGTCACGACCTTGGCCATGCGGCGCGGGTCGTTGCCGAAAAGATCCTCGAAGAGGATGCGGCCCGCGGAGACCAGCTCGGTCTCCACGTGCTGCATGCGGTCCTCGATGGTGACCTCGTCGATCTCCACCTCGTGCACGGGGATGCGGGGGCGCTGCGCCATCACGGCGCGGAAGGCCGCCAGCAGTTCGTAGATGCCGGCCTCGGCCTCGTCTTCATCCGGTTCCGGCACGGGCGCCATGGCGCCCGGGATGGCCGCGGCTGCGGAGCCGGGCGGCCGTTCGGAACGTCCGCGCGGAAGCGCGCCGAAGTTGCGGTTCTCGCCATCGCGCAATGAACGCGCCGCTTCCTTGAATTTGCGATACTCGAGCATCTGCGCCAGTAGCGCTTGGCGGTCGAGCAGGTATTCCATCTCCTCCAGCGGATCCTTGTCTTCCGCGGGGAGGAGTTCGCGCGCCTTGAGGCGCATCAGCCGCGACGCCATCACGAGAAACTCACCCGCCTCGCCGAGGTCGGTTTTTTCGAGCGCCGCAAGGTGGACGAGATACTGGTCGGTGATGACCGCGATCGGAATGTCCTTGGGATCCAGCTCGCTCTTCTCGACGAGGTAGAGCAGCAGGTCGAGGGGCCCCTCGAACACCGGCAGCTTCACCTCGTAGCCGAGGTCGAGAATTTGCTGAAGCTGCGTCAATTCCTTACTCCACCGTCACGCTTTTCGCCAGGTTCCTCGGCATGTCCACGTCGCAGCCGCGCAGCACGGCGATGTGGTAGGCCAGCAGCTGCAGGGGCACCACGTGCAGGAGCGGGGTTAGGATCGGCAGCGTCTTGGGCACGCGGATCACATGGTCCGCGATGCCGTCGAGGCGCCCGTCCGAGGAATCGGTCACCGCCAGGATGCGGCCGCCGCGCGCCTTCACTTCCTGCATGTTCGAGATCACCTTGTCGAACAGCGCGTCGGTGGGGCACACGACCACGGTGGGCATGTCCTCGTCGATGAGGGCGATGGGGCCGTGCTTCATCTCCGCGGCGGGATAGCCCTCCGCGTGCACGTAGGAGATTTCCTTGAGCTTGAGCGCGCCCTCGAGGGCCACCGGGTAATTGAAGCCGCGGCCGAGGTAGAGGAAGTTGCGATGGTCGACGTACTCCTGCGCGATGGCGCGGATGGCCTCGTTCTGCGCGAGGATCTCGCGGACCTGCCCGGGAACCGCCTGGAGCGCCTTGCAGATGCACAGGCCCTCGTCGGCGCTCATGTTGCGCATGCGGCCCAGCAGCAGCGCGATCAGCGTCAGGACCGTGACCTGGCAGGTGAAGGCCTTCGTCGAGGCAACGCCGATCTCCGGGCCCGCGTGGAGGTACACGCCGCCGTCGGTCTCGCGGGCGATCGAGCTGCCCACGGCGTTGCAGATGCCCAGCACCGTGGCGCCCTTGCGCTTGGCCTCGCGCAGGGCCGCGAGCGTGTCGGCCGTTTCGCCGGACTGCGAGACCGCGATGACGACGGTGCCCGGCTCGAGGATGGGATTGCGGTATCGGAACTCGGAGGCGTATTCGACCTCGACGGGGATGCCAGCCATTTCCTCGAGGAGGTATTCGCCCACGCTGCCGGCGTAGAACGACGTCCCGCAGGCGATGATGATGATCTTGTCGATGTCGCGGAGCTCCTGGTCCGAGAGCCGCATCTCGTCCAGCTGCAGCAGCCCCTGGGCGGTACGCCGGCCGAGCAGCGAGTCGGCGACCGCGCGCGGCTGCTCGAAGATCTCCTTGCGCATGAACCAGTCGTGGCCCTCCTTCTCGGCCGCCGACAGGTCCCAGTCCACGTGGTAACGCCGCCCCTCCACCGGAACGCCCTGGAAGTCGGTGACCTGTACCCCGGAACGGCTGATCGTCACGACCTGGTCCTGGCCCAGCTCCAGCGCCTCGCGGGTGTGCTCGATGAAC
>DATAHJ010000257.1:0-2533 GCA_036263275.1 Fibrobacteria bacterium
CAACCACCAACGGCGAAGAACGGATTACAGCCTTTTACCAACCACCTACCTCGAAGAAAGGCCGGCAGCGAATCGCCCCTACCTCAACCCTTCCTGCGGGCTGCTCGCGCTACCGTAGAGCTTGCGCGGGATGCGGCCCGAGAGGTACGCGTCGCGGCCCGCCTCGGTGGCCTGGCGGAAGGCGCGCGCCATGCGCACCGGATCCGCCGCGCAGGCGATGCCGGTGTTGCAGAGCAGGCCGTCCACGCCCAGCTCCATCGCGCGCGCAAGGTCCGACGCCGTCCCCATCCCCGCGTCCACGATCACGGGGCACGAGAGCGCCTCGCGGATCATGAGGATGTTGTTGTCGTTGAGCACGCCCTGCCCGCTGCCGATGGGCGAGCCCGCCGGCATCACCGCGGCCACCCCGAGATCTTCCAGCTTCTTCGCCAGAACCGGATCGTCGCTGGTGTACACGTAAACCAGGAAGTCTTCCTCCACCAGCTTCTTCGCCGCCTCGTAGGTGCCGAGCGGTTCGGGCAGGAGCGTCTTCGCGTTCGAGAGCACCTCGAGCTTGATGAGGTTCATCCCCTGCGCGCGCGCCAGCCGCGCGATGCGGAGCGCATCCTCCACGGAGTAAGCCCCCGCGGTGTTGGGCAGAAGCGCGTACTTCCGGGTGTCGATGAAGTTGAGGATGTTTTCCTCCTCGGGCCCATCTAACTTCACCCGGCCCAGGGCCACGGTGACCATGTCGGCCCCGGAGGCCTCGTGGGCGGCCTTCATGACCTCGAACGAGGGGTACTTTCCGGTGCCCACGATGAGGCGTGACGAGAAGGTCCTCCCCCCGATGGTCAGGGGCTTGTCCTGGATTTTGTCCGACATCTTTTCTTGCGGCATGGCCAAAAAATGCCTTTTTCGGGCAGAACAACGAGGGAGGGGGGTCACGGACCCGGTTGATTCTATCGCCCGGGGGAATTATCTTTGTCTGCTCAATTTTTTCGAGAAAACCGGGGTTAGGGCCATGAAAACCGACACTCATCCGAAGTACACCATGCAGAACTTCACGTGCTCCTGCGGCAACGTGATCGAGCTGCCCTCCACCTCCGCCGGTCAGGGCATCGAAATCTGCTCGAACTGCCACCCCTACTACACGGGCAAGCAGAAGATGATCGACTCGGGCGGTCGCATCGAGAAGTTCACCTCGCGCTACACCACCGTGGTCGGCGCCGCGCGCAAGACCCGCAAGGAAGCTCCGGTCGTCGCGGCTCCCGTGGCCGAGTCGAAGACCAAGGCGAAAGCCAAGGCGAAGGCCGAGAAGCCCGCCAAGGCCGCCGAGGCTCCCGCCGCCGTCGAAGCTCCGGCCGCCGAGTAAGGGCGATGCCCGGCTCCGTGCGCGCGCACTCCTTGTTCCTGCGCCTCCACGGCCTCTGGCTTCCGTTGTTCAACTATGAGCCCGCTTCCGAATCCTCGGAGGCGGGCTCCTTCGTTTCGGGCAACCCCGAAGCTCCCAAGCTTGATCCCATCGGCGGCCAGGCGCTGGTCGAGGGGGTGCTCATGCGCGCGCCCGGCCGCATCGCCGTCGCCGCCCGCGCGCCGGACGGCAGCATCGCCGTCGAAGGCCGCGATTTCATTCCCTTCTCCAAGCGCCATCCGCTGCTCGCGCTGCCCGTCCTGCGCGGCGCGGCCTCGCTCGTCGAGGCCCTGACCGTCGGCGCGCGCGCTTTGAGCTGGTCCGCCGGCATCCAGGAGAAGGGCACTGCCGATCCCGAACATCTCGCGCCGCCCTCGAGCCTCAAGGACAAGGCCATCTCGACGGTCACGCTGGTGGGCTCGCTTGCACTGGCCTTGGCCCTGTTCCAGCTGCTTCCTTACGGCGTCGCATCCTTCGTGGCGGGCGGCAGCCGCGAGCATCCCGCCAATCCGCTGCTCTTCAACGCCTCCGCCGGCATCGTGCGCATCACGTTGCTCATCGGATACATGTGGGCGCTGTCGTTCCTGCCCGATGTCCGCCGCCTGTTCCAATACCACGGCGCGGAGCACAAGTCGATCTTCTCGCACGAGGGCGGCCTCGGCCTCGCGCCTGACGCGATCGCGGCGCAGCCGCGCTTTCACCCGCGCTGCGGCACCTCCTTCATCCTGATCGTGGCGCTGACCTGCATCCTGTTCTTCTCGCTGTTCGACGCGATCATGCTGCATGTGATCGGCTTCGCCTATCCCAACTTCCTGGTGCGCTTCCTGATCCACCTGCCGTTCGTGCCGGTGGTGGCGGGACTTTCGTTCGAGCTGCTGAGGCTCTCGGCGAAGCGTCAGGATTCGGCGTGGGTGCGGGCGATGACGAAGCCCGGCCTGTGGCTGCAGCGCATCACGACGCGCGAGCCCGACCGCGACCAGATCGAAGTCGCGATCGTGTCGGCCAAGGCCGCGCTGTCGGCGTAAGCCTTACCCCTCTCCCTCCGCTGAACGTCCCGTTTCCGCGCGCTGAACTTCAGCGCGCGAGGCTTTCCATGCGCAGGTGCTCGATTCCGAGAATCGTCTCGATGTCGATCAACCTGAC
>DATAHJ010000258.1:0-3130 GCA_036263275.1 Fibrobacteria bacterium
CGACGACTACCTCCGCGAGATCGCAGGACTCGTCTCCTTGCCCGCGCTGCGCAAGGATTTCCTGACTGAAGCGTATCAGGTTTTCGAGGCGAAGATCCTGGGCGCCAGCGCCTATCTGCTCATCGTCGCCTCGCTCGAGGAGTCGCGCCTGCGCGACCTCATCGCGCTGGGCCTCGAGATCGGCCTCACGCCGCTCACCGAGGTGCACGACGAAGCCGAAACCGAAATCGCGTTGCGCGCGGGCGCGCCGCTGCTCGGCGTCAACAACCGCAACCTGCGCACCTTCGACGTCTCTCTCGACACGACGTTCCGGATCCGGAAGATGGTGCCGCGCGAAATCCCCTTCGTCTCGGAATCGGGAATCTTCACCCGCCGCGACGTGGAGATGCTCGCGGAGGAAGGCGTGAACGCGGTGCTCGTGGGCGAAAGCCTCATGCGCGACGATTTCCCCGAAAACAAGCTGCGCGAGCTTTTGGGAACCCGCGATTGAAGAAAATCCTCTTCGTCTGCATGGGCAACATCTGCCGCTCGCCGCTGGCGGAGGGGTTGTTCCTGCATCTCGCCCGCGAGCGAGGGATTGGCGACCGGTTCGAAGTCGACTCCGCAGGCACGGGAGACTGGCACGTGGGCCGCTTCGCCGACCCGCGTTCGCAGGCGGTGGCCAGCGCGAACGGCATCAAGTTGCTCTCCCGGGCGCGGCAGGTGGAAGCGCCGGAAGACTTCGAGACCTACGATCTCATCGTGGCCATGGATCGCGCCAACCGACGCGACTTGCGGGAACTGTCGGACGAAGAGCATCACGGCAAGATCCGCCTGATGCGCGAATGGGACCCCGAGAATACCGAGGAGCACCCCGAGGTTCCCGACCCGTACTACGGCGGCCCGCAGGGCTTCGAGGACATGTACGCGATGCTGAAGCGCTCGTGCGAGGCCTTGCTCGACGAGCTGGAAGGCCAAGCGCGTTCATCGTGACGCAAGCAACGCCCGTAGCGCGTATGTTGATACGAACTGTAACGATTTGAAAAGCTCCGTCTGCCTCCATCGCCGGTCATCGGCCTATATTCCTTTTGTGGACAGCCGAATGTCCCGAGTGGCGCAATGCGCCGGAAGGAGTTTCCCATGAAACCGATGATTCGCCTCGCAGGCATCCTCATCCTGGCGGCAATCGCCGTCGCACCCGCTTCCGCGGCTCCCCAAATGCAGGGAGGCGACGTGATGCAGTCCCGCGTGAAGGCCGCGCTGAACGAGATGGTGCAGGACGTGAAGGCCGCACCCGCGCCCGCGGAAAAGCGCCGGATCCTCGAAAAATTCCTGGGGAAGATCGAGACCCGCTCGAAGTGGGCCCAGTCGCTTCCGTTCGTGGATGACGAGAACCGCGAGATGCTCGCGCAGCTGCACGATCGCTTCGCGACCCATCGCGCCGAGCTGATGGGCACAAGCGGCGGCGCGCCGGTGACGGACGCCGCCCTCGACGCCTACGCCTCGTTCCTGCAGCAGGACATGGAGCAGGCGGAGGCTTCGTGGGGCAATGGAGGCATCTATCTCAGCACCGGCGCGGTGATCATCGTCCTGTTGATCATCATCCTCGTCACTTGATCGGATGACGCGGGGACGGCGGAACTCCTGCTTGGCCCGGCTGGCGACATTGTCGCTGGCCGGGGTGGCATGGTTGTTCGCGGCCTGCGCCCAGACTCATCCGCCGGGGGTGGATGAAGAGCCGCGCGCTCCAACCGATTCGACCCAGCCTTCGCTGCGGGTGATCTATCTCATCCACGGCGACGGTGACTACGCGTGGCATGATTCCTCGGGCATGAAGCACTTGGCGGACCGCGACGCCCTGAGGCAAGCCCTCGCGGCTTCCGGGAGGACACACGGCGAGTCCTTCGTCTTCCATCTCAAGTCACAGACACCGCTGTTCGGGAAAGCCTCCGACGGCACGTGGTACCATTACCGTGACGGAAAAATCCTAGGGCAAGGACGCTACGCGGCCAAGCCCGGAGACTCGGCGCTCTCGGCCGAGGCCCGCGTGCTGCGAAGGCTCGGAGGAGACGTCGAAGGCCCCCGGGTGCTGCTGGCGTGGTTCGGGCACGAAATTCCCCTCCAAGAAGCCGCATACGGGGAGGGCACCTTCGGAGTCCCTTCTTTCGCCCGCGGCCTGTCGCGGTTGCAACCCCGAGTGGACGCTTCGAAGCCTTACGCGTTGCTCGTGCTGTCGGCCTGCTACGGCGGCAATCCTGCGACGATCCGCGCGCTCGCGCCGCTCGCCGGCCGCATCGTCGCGTCGCCGGCTTACCTGCACCTGTCTCATCTGGACATCAGCGCGTTCGGCGATTCGCTGGCTTCGGATCCTTCTGAAGAGGCCGTCGCGCGCCTGACCGACACCGTGGCGGCGCGCTCCTTCGCGCGACTCACCGCACTCGCCCGCACGGAGGTCACCGTGGCGACGTATGACGCCGCGCGCGTCACGTCTTTCCTGTCGACGACCACAGAGGCAACGGGTTCGGGAGTTCGGACGAGGGCTTCAGCGGTACGAGGATGGGCCGACTGCGCCGAGGTCGCGCCCGGCTTCGACAGCGGCCTCGCGGCGCAGGGAACCCGCCTGCTCTATCGACCGCCGGAATTCGGCGCAGGCAAGGATCGCGCGCGCCGGTCGGCGTGGCAGTGCGCGCGGACGTAGGGCGTCCGCCGTCGCGAATTATCCAGGGTCTCCCATCATCACCAACCGCACGGCGTCGAGGCGAAGCTCCGCGGCCGTGACATGCTCCATCACCGCGCGGGCCCGCGTCTCGGCGGATGCGATCTCGCCCTCCGTCACCGCGGGGTTCACGGCGCGCAAGGAGCGCAAGCGGGCCGCCTCGGAGAGCAGGCGTTCTTCCGCCTCCTTGTGCGCCGCACGCTTCAGCGAAGACATCCTCACGGCCGCGTGGCTCCGCGCAGCCTCCAGCATCTTCGGGATCATCCGCTCGAAGAGGGCGTGATGCTCTTCCAGTAGCCCCGTGGGCGCGCGCTGCAAGCCGCCCGTGGCGGCCGCCGCGTCCAGCGCGGGCAACAGGCCGCCGAGGCTTTCGCCTTCCGCGTCCACCAGCGTGCGCACGGGCGTGGGCGGCAGGAAGCGGTCGAGATGCAAGGC
>DATAHJ010000259.1:0-2250 GCA_036263275.1 Fibrobacteria bacterium
CACTTGGGCGTCGGGCATCGCGTAACGCTTGCCCTTCAGCTTGAGGATGCGGCCGCCCGCCGCCATCTTCTTCAGCAGCTTCTTCAGCCCGCGCTCCTGCTCCGGATTCGCGGCCAGTTCGCGCATCAGGCGCGGCCAGCCCACCGCGCCGCCGTTGGATTCGGCGGCGGAGCGCAGCAGGTCGACGATCGCCTTTTCGTCGGGCGGGCGAGAGGGGGTGGGAGGCGTCACGCCGGGACCGCCGGCTTGCCGCGCTCGTAAATCAGGATGGGATCGCACTTGCCGGGAAACTTCGCCGTGATCTTGTCCGCGCATCCCGTCGGAGTGAGTTGCGGGCAGGTCGCGCACACGTTGTCGAACCACTCCTGCGAGATGCCGGGAGGCGGCTGGCCGGCCTTGGGGGCGCCCGCGTCTGGCTGGTCGAGCTTGGCCACGATGCTCTTCGCCATGCCCACGATCTGCTGGACGGCCTGCGGGGGCAGTTGCGAGCCCGCTTGTTGCAGGTAGAACTGGAGGGACTGGACGACGAGGTCTTTTTCGTCTTCGGAGAAGGCCATGCATGAAAGTTACGAATTACGAGTTACGAGTCGGGCACAAAAAGCCGCAAGGATAACCGTCTCCAGCGTTTCGAGCGTCGCCTTCTTATTCGTAACTCGAAACTCCTAATTCGTAACTTTCCCCCGTGTCCGCCGTTCTCCTCCTTGACCTCGACCATACGCTGTACCCGTCCACCGCGCCCACGCTGCCGGCCGTGGACGCGCGCATCACGAGCTTCATCGAGACCCGCCTCGCGCTCCCGTCCGATCTTGCCGACCAGATGCGGCGCGACCTCTGCGCCGAGCATGGCACGACTTTGAGGGGGTTGGAGATTCTCCACGGCGTCTCGCGGGACGAATACACCGACTACATCCAGGACCTCGGCGACCACCTCATGCCCGATCCCGACCCGCGCCTGCGGGAGTGGTTGATCGCCGCCGCGGCCTTTCATCCGACCTACATCTTCACGAACGCCCGTCGTGATTGGGCCCACCGCTGCCTCGAGCGCCTGGGCTTGTCCGACTTGCATGGCGACATGCAAAGCGTGACGGGCGAAACGCAAGCGAAACACGAAAACGATGCGGGGGGCGACTCCGCGGCCGGTCGGGTGTTCGGTGACATCCTCGACATCGACTTCATGGGCTGGGCCGGAAAGCCCCAGCCCTCCGCGTTCGAGAAGGTCGAGGCTTTCCTGCGCGCGCGGCACCCCGGCTCGGAGGCGCGCGTCTTCGCCGACGACCGCCTCGACAACCTCGCCGCCGCGCGCGCACGCGGCTGGCGCACCGTGTGGGTGCGCCCGCACGATGCGCCCCGCGCCTCGTTGGATGCGGGCGCGGGGCATCGTGTCGTCGATTCCCTGCTGGAGCTCGATCCGGGGAAGTTGTGAGGCTCTTCGTCTGCGCCGGGGAAGCCTCGGGCGACCGCATCCTCGCCGCGCTGCTCGCGGGCCTTCGCGCCCGCGTCCCTGGCCTTGAAGTGCGCGGCGCCTTTGGTCCGCTCTCGAAGGCCGATGCTTCCTTGGAAGGCGTCGAATCCGTGTTTCCGCTGCGCGGCCTCGCCGTCAACGGCATCGCCGACGTGCTGCGCGCGGGCCCTTCGCTGTGGCGCGCGCGCGCGCGGCTCCTGCGTGAACTCCGAACGTTCCGCCCCGACAGGGTCCTGCTCGTCGACTATCCGGGCATGAATGTGCCGCTCGCGCGCGCGGCTCGCTCGCTCGGGATTCCCGTGCACTACGTCGCGCCTCCGCAACTTTGGGCCTACCGCGACCCCTCGGCGCGGCTGCGCCGCCTGCGCGCTGCGCTAGAAGGCGTCTCGCTGCAAGTGCTCTTTCCCTTCGAAGCCGATGCTTACGCACACTGGATTCCCGCAATCAGGCAAGGGCATTTTTTCGCCGCGCACGTCCCGCCTGGTGACACGGCGCGCGCCGGGCGATTGCTGCTGTGCCCGGGCTCGCGCCTCGGCGTGCTGCGTCGCAACCTTCCGCCTTGGCTCGCGCGCCTGCGCGCGGCCGGTTACCCGGCCGAATCGCTCGACGTTCTGGTTCCGGAATTCCTCGTGGACGAGGCGCGCGCGATTTGTGACGACAGTTCCACCATTCTGACGGATCGGGACGCCGCGTTCGCGCGGGCGGGCGCGGCCATCGCCTTTCCCGGCACGATCACGTTGGAGCTTTTGCTGCGGCGCGTGCCGACGCGCGTGTGGGCGGTGTTGGAC
>DATAHJ010000260.1:0-2370 GCA_036263275.1 Fibrobacteria bacterium
CACGCGATCTCGATCGCGTCGGCGATGCCGTAAGCGTGCAGGCCCACGGCCCACGCCAACTGTGAATTGGCGAGATCGGCGTATTGCAGGCGCAAGCTGGCGTTGCGGCGCGCCTCCGTCGTCCAAGTGTCCAGGGCGGCGCGGTCTTCGGAACTTCCGCTCAGCGCCCAGCGCGCCGCGGCCGCGTCGACCGAGTCGAGGTTTTCGCGCACCTCGCGGCCGCGGCGCGGCAGGTCGACGTAGTATGTGTTGATCGCGAGCCCCGCGAGCAGCCCTTCCATGCCGAGCAGGAACGATCCGCGCACGGGATGGCCGCCGTAGAACTGCCCCCCGCCCGGAAACGCCGTCGCCAACCCGATCGCCAGCGGGATCGAGAGCGGATGATCGGGAACGCCCCAGTCGTGGAGGGGCAAACTGTCGAGGGCGGGGATTCCCGTGGGCGGCCTGTCCTCCTGCGCGAGGACGGGAGCGGCGAATGCGAAGGTCAGCGCGAACGACAGGCAAAGGCCGGTGCGGAGACGGGAGCGCATGATGGGGAAAGGTAGTTGGAGGGGGGAATACGTTGGGGGCGGTTCTTCGGAGTTGTCGGTTGTCAGTTGTCGGCAACGCACCCGGAACTTCGCCTCTTTTTCTCCGACAACCGATAACCGACAACGACAAAGGAAGGATATCGAAGAAAAGCGACAACGTCGAAGGATCGCCCCCGGGAGTAGGTATTTTCTCCCCATGCGCGTCGGGCTCATCAACATCGGCGACGAGATCCTGGCCGGCAAGATCCTCAACACGAACGCGCGGGAGCTCGCGCGCTGGCTGGGCGACCTGAGCCACGAAGTCGCCTTCATGCTCACGGTGGCCGACGGCGTGGAGCCGCTGGCGGCCGCGCTCAGGCAAACCCTCGACGAGACTTCACCTGCCCTTCCCCGCTGCGGCATGCTCATCCTGAGCGGCGGCCTGGGCCCCACGCACGACGACCTCACGCGCGACGCGCTCGCCGCCTACCTCGGCGCGCCGCTGGAGCGCAGCGAGGAGGCCGCCGCATGGCTGGCGGAGTTCCTGCGCGTGCCGGCCGGCGACATCGGCGCGGGGCAGGCGCTGCAGCTGCTGGTGCCCCGCGGCGCTGCGGCGCTGCGCAATACGACGGGCACCGCATGCGGGATTCGCTTTGAGAGAAATGAATGCGCCGTATTCGCGTTCCCCGGCGTGCCGCGCGAGTTCCGCGCGCTGTTCGACGCGCACTGCCGGCCGCTGCTCGAGAACCGCGACGGCACTTTGCTGCGCCGCCGCGCGGTGACCTTCGGCCTGCCCGAGAGCCGCCAGCGCGACGCGCTGCGCGGCTTCACGGTGCCGGAGCCCTTCCGCTTTTCCTCGCTGCCGAACGCGACGGGCGTCACGCTCGCGCTGGAAACCTTCGCGCCCACGGCGGATGTTCCGCGGCTCACCGCGGCGCTCGACGCCGCGTGGAACGACTTGCTTTCGAGACTTCCCACGGACAGCATCGTCGACCGCGAAGGAAACCCCCTCCCCCAAACCGTGTTTCGTCTTTTGCAGGACCGTCACGCCACCGTGTCCTGCGCGGAATCGTGCACGGCGGGATTCGTGGGCTATTTGCTGACCGAGTTGCCCGGCAGTTCGGTCGTGTTCGAAAAGGGTTTCCTGACCTATTCGAATGAGGCCAAGCGGGAACTTTTGGGGGTGGATGACGCTGTTCTCCGGGCGCATGGGGCCGTGTCGCAGGAAACGGCCCTCGCGATGGCGCGCGGGTGCCGCGCGAAGGCCGGCTCGGATTATGCCGTCGCGGTGACGGGAATCGCCGGCCCGGACGGCGGAACGCCCGAAAAACCCGTGGGATTGGTATATGTGGCGGCAGTGTCGGCCCATGGAGAAGTTTGTGCACGTCATCAGTTCCGTGAAGACCGCGATGGAAACCGGCGCTTGAGCGCCTACGCGGCGCTGAACCAGCTTAGGTTATTGATTTTAAAGGAGTTATGAGAAAATTGAAAATACCCAAAAAAGCACTTGCACAGTTGAGCAGTAATCCTTAGATTATCGCTCACACTTCATCCAGGAGCGCCGCCCATGAGCGAGAAAGTCAGCGAGAAAGCAGAGAAGACGATGAGCAAGAAGCCCAACGAAAAATCTTCCGCCGCCGAAGATTCCAACAGCGCGCAGAAGAAGCGCGCCATCGAGGCCGCGGTCTCGCTGATCGAGAAGAACCATGGCAAGGGCGCCATCATGTCGCTCGGTTCCCAACAGGTCGCCGACACCCCCGTCATCAGCACCGGCTGCATCCAGCTCGACATGGCGCTGGGCGTGGGCGGCCTCGCCAAGGGCCGCGTCATCGAGATCTACGGCCCCGAGTCCTCCGGCAAG
>DATAHJ010000261.1:0-5173 GCA_036263275.1 Fibrobacteria bacterium
AGAGGTGCCTTCGGAGACCCGGCGTTTGAAGTTGTCGGTTGTCACCCAAATTGGAGGCCTTGTTCCTCGTTGTCAGTTGTCGGAAACACCTCGAAAAGAGCGGCGTTTGCGTTTCCGACAACCGACAACCAACAACTGACAACTTCGAAAGCGTCACCTCGAAGAATTATCTTCCCCGGCCATGCTGGGTCTATTGTTCCTGTTCGCCTGCGTCGGCTACGCGTTGCTCGACTTGCGTTTGATCCGGGGACTGGAACGCTTGCAGGAGGGGTCGAGCCGCGATCCGCTCGAACCTTCGTCCGTGGACCTGCCGGTGGTCACCGTGCTCGTCGCAGCGCGCGACGAGGAAGCGAACCTCCCCCGCACCTTGGACGCCTTGCTGGCGCAGGACTGGCCGCGCGACAAGTTGCAGGTGGTGGTGGCCGACGACAGGTCGACCGACGGCACGGCCGCCGTGCTGGCCGATTACGTCGCGCGGCACCCCGGCCTCGTGGAGGCCGTCACGGTGACCGAACTGCCTCCCGGAATGAGCCCCAAGAAGAACGCCCTCGCGCGCGGGTTGGACGCCGCGCGCGGCGAATGGATCGCCGTCACCGATGCCGACTGCGTGATGGGGCCCGGTTGGCTCGCGGCGCTCGCCGCGGAGTTCGGCGGCAACACGGGCATGGTGCTGGGACTCACCGCCTACGAAGAACCCCCGAGGGGATTCGAGCCCGCGGAAGGCACCCGCGCCCTTGAATTCGTGTCCTATGGAATCGTCGCCTCGGGATTGATCGGGCTCGGCTTCCCCGTGATGGGCAACGCCAACAACCTCGCCTACCGCCGCCGCGCCTTCGACGAGGCGGGTGGCTTCGCGCGCCACGGCGCGGTGGTGAGCGGCGACGACGACTTCACGCTGCAGGAGATCCACGCGACGGGCAAATGGTCGGTGCGCTACTGCGTGAACCCGAAGGCCTTGGTGCGCACCGCGCCACCCGAGAACTGGGCCCGCTTCTGGGAGCAGCGCAAGCGCTGGGCGGGCAAGACGGTTCATTACCGCCGCAAGCAGGTGTTCTTCCTCTCGCTGATCTTCGCCTTCTATGCGTCCATCGCGCTGCTGCTGCTGGCCGGGCTGTTCCACCTCGGAGACGGGTCGCTCGGGCTGCTCGGCCTCGCGGGGCTCGCGGTGAAGACCGCCGCCGACTTCGCCGTGATGAAGAAAGGGCTCGAGCTCTTCGGCCTCTCTCCCCTGCTGCGCTTCTTCCCGTTCACCGCGGCGCTGCACATCCCCGTGATGGTCGGATCTTTCCTGGCGGGAACCTTCGGCGGCTTCACCTGGAAGGGGCAGAAGATGAGGACGAAAGCTTGAGGGAGAGTAATCCGGGGTGAAGTAGTTACGAGTGACGAGTTGAACACAATCGGTCGAATGTCCGGTGCCCCTGAACTCGTAACTCGTAATTCGTAACTGAAAACCCTTATCCCAGAATTCTTCTGCGCTAGTACAGGTCTTCGTCGCCGCGATTGTCCAGCTTCTCGGTGCGGGGCTTGCGGCTCTCGTCGCCCTCGAGCACTTCGTCATCTCCCCCTTCCGCAGGCGCTTCTTCCTTGTACTCGCCCGCGTTGATCATCTCGTCCATGCTGTTGATCCACTTCTCCGCCGCGGTGGCATAGGGCGTCTCAGGATACTTGTCGCGCACCAATTGATATGCCGCCTTGACGGTGTCGGGCAGGGTGGAATCGGGCTTGACGTTCGTCTTCGCCTTGGCGTGGGCCTGGTCCGCGACGAGAGTGGCCAGCACGAACTGGGCCTTGGCCGCGTCGGGGGTGCCCGCATAGCTCTCGGCAACGGCGCGGTAGGCGGGCGCGACGCGCTCGGGCGCTTCGCCGCCGAGGCGGTGCGATTCCGCGGCCAGGAAGGCCGCGTGGGCCGTATCCCCGCGTGTCTTCACCGTGGAGGGCAGGCCCAGGTCCACTTCGGCCTGCTTGGCCCATTCGGTGCCCGGCCAGCGCGCCAGGATGACGCGATAGAGTGAATCGGCACGGGCGGGGTTGCCCGGGGTTCCTTCGCGCTCGAGCCATGCGAGCGCATAGAAGGCGCGCTTGGTGTAGGCCGTGTCCTCGACGGGGCTCGCGACGATGCGCTCGAGGTGGACGCGCGCGCTGTCGGGGCGCGGAAAGCGGAAGTTGAAGACTTCCGCGATCATGAAGTCGGCATAGTGGGGCTTCGCGGGATCCTCTCCCGACTTGCGCAAGTCGGCCAGGCGGGCCATCGCGCCCGCGGCTTCGGAGCCGCTGTCGCCGTAGGGCGTGCCCACGGCCCGCGCCGACGAGTCGAAGAAGGCGCGCGCGCTGTCCTCGTGCGCGTCCACGTCGAAGGCGCGCAGGCCGAGCCGATACCACGCCTCGCCCGCCACGGCCGAGCGCGGCTCGCCCCGCGCCGCGTCGCGGTAGAGCCGCTCGGCCGAAGCGCCGTCTTGCAAGCCTTCCGAGGCGCGCGCCTGCAGGAGCCAGAGGTCCGGGCGGAAGGCGCGGTAGTCGCGCTTGCCCGCCAGCGCGCGCGATTCCTCGAGCGCTTCGGCGTACTTCCCGGACTGAATGAGCGCGAGGTTGGCGAGGCGATGATTCCGAAGCTGGGTTCGCAGCGGCACCGCGCCCTCGTTGGCTTCCAGCGCGTGCGTCCGCGCCTTGTCCCACTGCCCGATCTGATAGGCCAATTGGGCGGCGCGCCAGCGCACCTCATTGCGGCCCTCCACCGTGGGGAAGGCGCCTTCGGACAAGAGCTGTTCGTAGAGCGCGAGGCCATCCGCCGCGGACGCGGAGCCCATGACGGCGGCGTCGCCGTCGATGCGCATGCGCGCCTGCAGGAGCAGGGCTTCGCGGCGCGCCTCGCCCTTGGGGTTCGTCTCCAGGGCGGCATCCAAGGCTTCGATCGCGGCGACGCGCTTGCCGTCCTCGTACAGCGCGCGCGCCATGCGGGCCTTGGCCAAGGGGACCTTGGGGTCCTTGGGGAAGTTGCGGAGGAATTCGTCGTACTTGAGGGCGGCCGAGGAGAATTCGCCCAGGAGCAATTGGCATTCGGCGATGCGGAAAACGGCGAGGGGCGCGTACTTGGGGTCGCGCGGCCAGAGCTCGAGCACCTTGGAGCTCTTGGTGATGGAGCGGATGAGCTTTTCCTTCTCCAGCGAGCTGACCCGCACGGTGTCGTCGGGATCGTTCTCCAGCCGCTCGGCACGGAGGCGCAGGGCCTGCTTGTAGGCCTTTTCGGCATTCAACGTGGTGTTGAAATACACGCCCGAGCAACCGGTCAGGAGACCGGCCGACAAGGCCAGGACGGCAATCAAAACCGGAGCGCGGCGCATGGGCATCAGGGTCGATAGTTTACAAAACGGGCGAGGCGACGCCTCGCCCTTACATTCCTTCGCAGGCATAAACCACACGGGGGTGGATCGATCGGGTTTGTAGGGGCAAACGATCATTTGCCCCTACACCCGCCCGGATCATCGATCCCGGTCAAATCCCCGCGTGGTATTCCTGCAGGGACTTGACGCCCATGGCGTCGGCGTCCTTGGCGAGGCCGGCGATGGCCTCCACGGCCGCGCGCGCGCCCGAGAGCGTGGTCACGTAAGGAATCTGCGCCAGCAGGGCCGCCTTGCGGATGGGCCCGTCGTCTTCCACCGAGGCGCGGTCGCGCGGGGTGTTGACGAGGAAGGCGCACTGGCCGGAAGCGATCATGTCCACGATGTGGGGCGAGCCCTGCGAGACCTTGTTCAGCTCGCGGCAGGCGATGCCCTCCTCGCGGAGGCGCCTCGTCGTGCCGCCGGTGGCGAGCAGGTCGAAGCCCAGCTCCGCCAGCTTGCGGGCGATGGGCACCATGCCGTCCTTGTCGCGGTCGTTCACGGAGAAGAAGACCTGGCCGCGGCTGCCCGCCGACGGCAACGTGTTCCCCGCCCCGATCTGGGCCTTGGCGAAGGCGCGCGAGGCGGTGGAGTCGATGCCCATCACCTCGCCCGTCGACTTCATCTCGGGGCTGAGGAGCGTGTCGACGCCGTGGAACTTGGCGAAGGGGAACACGCTCTCCTTCACGGCCACGTACGGGACCGTGGGAGCCTTGGTGAACTTCTGCGTCTTCAGGCTGATGCCGAGCATCGCCTTGGTGGCGATCTTCGTCAGCGGCGCGCCCAGCACCTTGCTGACGAAGGGCACCGTGCGGCTTCCGCGCGGGTTCACCTCGAGGATGTAGACCTCCCCCTCCTTGATGGCGAACTGGACGTTCATCAGGCCGACGACCTTCAGCTCCTTCGCCAGCGCGATGGTCTGCTCGCGCAGCACCTCGAGCACGGGCTCGGGGATGTCCTGCGGCGGCAGGAAGCACGCCGAGTCGCCCGAGTGGATGCCGGCCTCTTCGATATGCTGCATGATGCCGGCGACGACCACGGTCTCGCCGTCCGACACGGCATCCACGTCGACCTCGAGCGCGTTGCCGAGGAACTTGTCCACCAGCACGGGGCGCTCCGGAGAAGCCTCCACGGCGGTGTCCATATACGTGCGGAGCTCTTCCTCGCCATACACGATGGCCATGGCGCGCCCGCCCAGAACGAAAGAGGGGCGGAGGAGCACCGGGTAGCCGATGCGCGCGGCGGCGGCAACAGCCTCGTCTTTATTGACGGCGATGCCGTTGGCCGGCTGCTTCAGCCCGAGCTTGTCCGCCATCTGCGCGAAGAGCTTGCGATCCTCGGCGAGGTCGATGGACTCGGGCGAGGTGCCCAGGATGGGCACGCCCGCGGCCTTGAGGGCATTCGCGAGCTTGAGCGGCGTCTGGCCGCCGAACTGCAGGATCACGCCCAGCGGCTTCTCGAGCTCGACGATGTTGAGGATATCCTCGCGCGTGAGCGGCTCGAAGTACAGCTTGTCGGAAGTGTCGTAGTCGGTCGACACGGTCTCGGGGTTGGAGTTGACCATGATGGCCTCCACCCCCTCCTCCTGCAGCGCGAAGGCGGCCTGGCAGCAGGCGTAGTCGAACTCAATGCCTTGGCCGATCCGGTTCGGCCCGCCGCCCACGATGATGACCTTCTTGCGGTCGGTCGGGATCGATTCATTCTCCTCGTCGTACGCCGAGTAGTGGTACGGCGTAAACGCCTTGAACTCGGCGGCGCAGGTGTCCACGGTCTTGAACACGGGCGTGACCTTGAGCTCC
>DATAHJ010000262.1:0-3017 GCA_036263275.1 Fibrobacteria bacterium
GCGGCACCGAGAAGGGCATCACGTCCTTCCAGATGGACATCAAGCTGCGCGGCATCACCGCGGAGATGATGACCGCCGCGCTGACCCAGGCCAAGGAAGGCCGCCTGCACATCCTCGGCAAGATGAACGCCGCCCTCCCGGCGGCGCGCGAGCTGTCGAAGCGGGCGCCCGCCATCCTGCAGCGCCAGATCCCGACCGACAAGATCAAGGATCTCATCGGCCCGGGCGGCAAGATCATCCGCGGCATCCAGGACACCTCCGGCGCGGTCGTCAACGTCAACGACGACGGAGCGGTGACGATCTCCGCCCCGCATCGCGGCAACGCGCTGCTGGCGCTCAAGATGATCAACGAGCTGTTCGTGGAAGCCGAAGTGGGCAAGGTCTACCGCGGCAAGGTCAAGGGCATCACCACCTTCGGCGCCTTCGTCGAGATCCTTCCGGGCAAGGAAGGCCTCGTGCACATCTCCGAGCTGGCCCCCCAGCGCGTGGAGAAGGTCGAGGACATCCTCTCGATGGGCGACGAGGTCGAGGTGAAGTGCATCGGCGTCGATCCGACCGGCAAGATCAAGCTGAGCCGCAAGGCCCTGCTCGCGGGAGCGTAAGCTCCCGCGCGGCTTCCCCCGGGAGGCGGACGTATTTTCAAGCCCCGCGATCCTTCCGGATGCGCGGGGCTTTTTTTATTCCTTCCGTCGCCTCCGGGCGGCATGAACGGACGATGCCATGAACGCGAAGAAAACCCCCAACGGCCCCCGTCGCACCCTCCTGCCCAACGGCATCTGGGTCGGCACGGAGTTCCTCCCCCACGTGCGTTCCGCCAGCCTCGGCGTCTACCTCGACACGGGCTCGCGCGATGAAATGCCCGAGGCTGCGGGCCTTTCGCACTTCTTCGAGCACATGGTGTTCAAGGGCACGCCGCGCCTGAACCCTCTCGACATCGTGAGCCGCTTCGAGTCCACCGGCGGGCAGGTGAACGCGTGGACCTCCAAGGAGCAGACCTGCTTCTACGGCAAGGTGACCGACGCCGAGGCCGGCGTCGCGCAGGACACGTTGCTCGAGATGGTCTTCGACGGCAAGTTCGCGCCCGCCGACGTCCGCAAGGAAAAGGACGTGGTCATCGAGGAGATCCGCAGCGTCAACGATTCGCCCGACGAGCTCGCCCACGAGATGTTCTCCCTCGCCGCCTTCGGAACGCACTCGGCGGGCCGCGCCATCGCGGGCACCGAGAAGTCGGTGCGCGGTCTCACCGTCGCGCAGCTGCGCGCGCACCGCGATGCGGCCCGCACCAAGACGCCCGCGGCCATCGTGGCCGTGGGCAAGGTCGACCATGACGAAGTCGTGGCGCGCGCGCGAAAGTATTTCGGAATCCGGGGATCCGCATCGAAGTCCACAACCGGACGTCCGCGCATCGATCGCCAAGCCGCCGCGTTCCGCGCGCGGCACCAGGCGAAGGGTCGCGACGTCCAGCAGGCTACCGTGGTGATCGGAGGCGAGGCCTGCTCATGGATGTCGCCCGACCGCTATCCGCTCCTGCTTTTGCACTGCGTGCTGGGCGACGGGATGAGCTCGCGCCTGTTCCAGAACATCCGCGAGACCCACGGCATCGTGTACAGCATCTACACCGTGCCCGAGTTCCTCTCGCGCGAGGGAACCTTCGGGGTGGGACTCGCCACCGATCCGGGCAAGGTCGAGAAGGCCATCAAGGAGATCGGGCGCGAACTTGCGCGAGTTCGCAAGGAAGGCCTGCCGAAAACGGACCTTCTCCGCGCGAAGGAGAACGTGAAGGGCTCCCTGCTGCTCGGCATGGAGTCGACCGGTTCCCGCATGTCGACCTTGTCGCGCCGCCTGCTCGGCGCGGGGTGGGAAGAAACCACCGAACGCATCCTGGCGCGCATCGACGCGGTCACGCCCGCGGACGTCTCCCGCTGCGCCGCGCGGTACCTGAACCCTTCGTCCTGGGCCTCGGCCGTCGTGGCCCCCAAGGACTACAAGTCCAACCTGGCCGCCCTTCTCGCGAAGGCTTGACCATTTCACGAAATTGACGATCCGTCCGGGGCTTTCGTAAGCTTTCGGATGGAAAAGGGAGTAGGTCGCCCCTCCAAAGCCGGACAACCCGGCGCGGAAGGGGGCCGGCGGGCCGTCAGCACGGTCTTCGCGAACGCGAAGGCCCGGCCCCCGGGAAACCCGGCGCACGCCGGGCGACGACCGAGACTTTTTGCGGCCCGTGGCGGCGCAAAGGGTACCCCTTGCATCTTCCGCGGACCGTACATTCACGCTCTCCCGAAGGACTCCAATGACCGAGTATCCCGTGCTTTTCCCCTTCGCCCAGTATTGGTGGTTCTACCTCGCGTTCACCGGCTTCGTGGTCGGCCTGCTCGCGCTCGACCTCGGCGTCTTCCACCGCAAGGCGCACGCCGTGTCCTTCAAGGAAGCGACCATCTGGACCTGCGTGTGGGTCGGCTTGGCGTTGCTCTTCAATGCGGGGCTCTACTTCTACGCGCGCTGGAGCTTCTCCTCCAACGACGCCCTCCTCGCCATCCCCGGCTTCGACGCGCAGAAGGAGGCGGTGCGCATCGCGCTCGAGTTCCTCGCGGGTTACCTCGTCGAGCAATCGCTCTCGATCGACAACATCTTCGTCTTCGTGCTGGTGTTCTCGTACTTCCATGTCAAGTCGGAGTACCAGCACCGCGTCCTGTTCTACGGCATCCTGGGCGCGCTCGTCTTCCGTGGCGCGTTCATCGCGATCGGCTCCGCGCTGATGCAATACAACGCCGTGGTCTACCTGTTGGGCGCCTTCCTCGTCTTCACCGGGATCCGGATGATGTTCGGCGGCGAGGCGAAGATCGAGCCCGAGAAGAATCCCGTCACGCGCCTGTTCAAGAAAATCATGCCCGTCTCCCACGAGTTCGAGGGGCAGAAGTTCTTCTCGCGCTTGGGCGGCGTCCTGCACGCCACGCCGCTCTTCATCGTCCTGCTCGTCCTCGAGGCCACCGACGTGGTCTTCGCCATCGACTCGGTTC
>DATAHJ010000263.1:0-3520 GCA_036263275.1 Fibrobacteria bacterium
AGGTGGTAGAAGAAGATGTCGCCCTCGAGTTGCGGCGCGACGATGAACCCGTAGCCGTCCTTGATGCGCTTGACATGCCCCTCGTAGAGCGTGTCGTCATCGTCGTCAGAAGCGGCCGTGGGGCGCGGCGCATGGGAGGGATGCGAGGAGGCGGGCCGGTCCGCGCGCTCGGGACGCGCGCCCACGCCCGCGGGCACGAAGAGGTTGTTGATGCGAACGTCGTCCGACGCCGCGCCGTCGATGACGGAGGACATCATGAGCGGGTAGGTGCACTCGGCCTGCAGGGCCTGCGAGGTGCGCGTCTCGCGCTCATCGCCCGCCTCGTCCTGGTAGCGGAAGTCCCAGCCGAGCAACATCACGCGGGTGCCGAGGCTGTTGAGCTTGCGGACCAAGGGCACGAAGTCGCCGTCGCCCGCGATGAGCACGATGACATTGAAGCGCTTGAGCACGGCCAGCTCGTAGGTCTCGAGCGCGAGCCAGACGTCGATGCCCTTCTCGGCCCTGCCCTCGGGGATGGGCAGGTAGTGGGTGGTGATGTTCTGGCGGATGAGGATATCCTCGAACACGCGCTCGCTCAGCAGCTTGTTGCGCTCCTCGACGACCTTGGACGACAGCCGTCCGCGGAAATAGTGGGCGTCGATGATGGGGCAGTAGCGCGCCTCGGTGCCTTCGAGCTCCGCGACCTTGGAGCGCACGAAGGCATGCAGGCCGTCGAGGCTGATGCGGGCTCCCCGGCCGTGATGATAGAGGTAATAGTTGCTGACGTGGAGGAAGAAGTTGCCGTCGTAGACGACACCGATGCGGATCAGCTTGTCATCGGCCTGCATGACGCTCATGGCGAATTCCCTTCGAATGTATTGGACTTCCCGGGATTCACGGGGGAGCCCGATTGCCTAGCTATGATGGCTTCACGGGACGGTCCTTGGCGGAACCACCCCTCTACGCATTCTTTTATGTACTAGGATCCCCGGATCGTCCCTAGCAGGACGGACGCGGTGACGCCGCAAAAAATAACCAGACTGACCGCGATGTTGGCGAGGAAAAAATCCTGGTTGAGACCGTCGAGCGAATCGCCGCGTCTGAACAGGTGCAAGTAAGCGAGCAGCGCCGCTGTAACAATCAGCGCGGCGCCGAAGGGCCACCCGAGGCCGAAGGTCGCCTCGAGTATTACACCCACGGCGAGCATGACCGCATGGAGCGCCAGGCTCAGGCGCAGCGCGCCCTTGCGCCCGAAACGCGCGGGGATGGAGTGCAACCCGGCCCCGCGGTCGAAGTCTTCGTCCTGCGTGGCGTAGATGACATCGAAGCCGGCGATCCAGAACATGAGCATGAGGCAAAGCAGGACGGCCTCGCCCCCGAAGCCGCCGCGCACGGCGACCCACGCGCCCACGGGCGAAATGCCGATGGCGAGCCCGAGGAAAAGATGCGACCAGGAGGTGAAGCGCTTGGTCAACGAATAGAAGCAGACGGCGAAAAGCGCCGGGATGGAAAGCACGAAGGCCAGCCGGTTGAGGAAGAACGTCGCGGCGACGAAGACGGCGGCGTTGGCGACGAAGAAGGCCAGCACGCCCCGCCGCGACAGGACGCCCGCGGGAATGTGGCGACGCGCGGTGCGCGGGTTGCGGGCGTCGTAGGCCGCGTCGGCGAGGCGGTTGAAGGCCATGGCGGCATTGCGCGCGGAGGCCATGCAGAGCAGCACCAGCAGGCAAATCCGAAGCGGAGGAACGCCGCCGGCGGCCCAGAGCATCGCGGCGAGCGCGAAGGGGAGGGCGAAGAGCGTGTGGGAGAAACGGACGAGGGAGAGGTAATGGCGGAGCTTCGTGAGCATTGGGGGGAAGAGTTACGAATTAAGGGGAAGCATGGGCGTCGGTTCTGTGGGCTTGCAGGCGGAAATCAAGTCTTCGAAAACAGGTTCGGTTTGCGTTCAGTTCGTAACTCGTAACTCGTAACTCAAGAGTCCTTCGACCTCAACGCTTCCATCACTTCGTCGTGCAAGGATCCGTTGGTGGAAAGGCCCGTGCGCTCGGCGATGCCGTCGCCGCCGGAGAACGCCGTGAAACGTCCTCCCGCCTCCGGAAGGATGACGGCCATGGGCGCGATGTCCCAGGCCTCCACGACGGGGTCGGCCATCACCTCGGCGCCGCCGGTGGCCACGAGGAAGTGGCCGTAGCAGTCGCCCCATCCGCGATGCAGGCGCGCGCGACCGCGCAGACCCGCCCATGCCGGCCCGTGCCCAAGCCGCTCCATGGTGGTGATGCTGCCGTCAAGCAGCAGGGCGTCTTCCAATCGGGCGACGGTGGAAACGCGACAGGAAACCCCCTCACCCTCCCCTGTCTTCCGGAACGCCCCCCCGCCCTTTGCGGCCCAGACACGTTCCCGGAGGATGGGCAGGTCGATCAAGCCCAGGACTGGGACGCCATCCTGCAGCAACGCGATCAGCGTCCCGAACAAAGGGACGCCATGAATGAAGGCTTTGGTACCATCCAGGGGGTCGACCACCCATTCCCTACCGGTCGTTCCGGCCTCACGGCCGAATTCCTCGCCCCAGATGCCGTACCCGGGGGTTTCGCGTAACATGCGTTCGCGCAAGGCCTCTTCCACCGCCCGGTCGGCGAGGGTTACGGGGGTATTGTCCCCCTTCCATTCGACTTTCAGGCCGGATCCGAAATGTTGCCGGAGGATGCGACGGCTTTCGTCGGCCAGGGACAACGCAAATCCCAACTCCTGAGGGTAGGCGCTCATGGAGGCGAAAGATAGCCCCGCCAAGGCCGTCTTGCCCCCGGCCCCGCTTGCCTTTGGCCATTCGTCATGCTAGTTTACCCCCGCTGGGCACCACCTGAATGGCCCGAAAAGGAGAGATCATGAACCCGCATTCCAAGAAAAAAATCGCGCTTCGGATTCTCGTTCCGGGCTTGTCGGTGTTGGCCATGGCCGCGCTGGTGGGCTGCTTCGGAACCGAGAGCGACGGCAAAAAAAACCCGACCGTCGATGCCGCGGCGCTCCGCGACAGCGGCGAAACCGTCTTCGCCGACAATTGCTCCGGCTGCCACGGCGAGCATGGCGAAGGCGAGCACGGTCCCCCGCTCGCGAACTCCGACTGGCTCATGAACCATCGCCAGCTGTCCATGCACTTGGTGCTGCGCGGCAACCAGGAAACTCCCCCGACCGTCGAGACCCTCGTCGTGCGCGGCAAGGAGTATACCGGCGGCGGCATGCCCGGCTGGCACGAGTCCCTCACCGATTACCAGGTTGCCAGCGTGCTGACCTACCTGCGCGGCGTGCTCAACGACAGCACCGTGGTCTCCTGCGACGACACCACCGACGACGGCCATGGCGGCTACATCTGCGTGACGACCAAGCGGACGCAGACCGAAATGGACAATGATTACGTGACGCCCGCCGAGGTCAAGGCCGTGCGCGACTCGCTGTCGCTCTCCAACCCGATGTAAGGCGCGACGGAGCCCCAAACGGGGTTTCGGAAAACAAAAAGGACCTTCCGCAAGGAAGGTCCTTTTTGTTT
>DATAHJ010000264.1:0-3759 GCA_036263275.1 Fibrobacteria bacterium
CCTCGATGCCCAGGCCGCCGAGGGGAATCGGGGGCGGCAAGCCTCCGCCGGGAGGGGCGGGGGTCGGTTCCGGGGAAGACGGGGCGGGCATGGGAACGATTCCTTCCCCTCCAACTTAACACGAATCGGAGGCTTCGGCCAACGCCCGCCGGAGCCGAAAGGGTTCAAATCGTCCCGGAAACGCGCTTCGATTCGAGCGCCTTGACGCGCTGCTGCAAGGGAATGACCTGTGCCAGCGAGCCGCCGATCTTCACGGCTTCCATCTCGCGGCGCAGGTGGCGCAATTCGATCCCGTCGCGGAAGTCGGCAAGCCGCCGCCTCACGCGGTCGGCGTCGGCGTCCTCGTCGGGCTCAAGCGCGTCCAGCATGTCGCGCAGCGACTCGGGCGCGCGCTCGCGCAAGGCCGCCGGCGACGGGACCCCCTCTTCGAGGTAAAGCGCCTGCAGGCAGTCGACCAGCTCGCGCACGCGCTCGTCGACGAACCAATCGAGGTTCAGTTCCGACGCGACCGGCGCGGCCTCGACGGGATGATAGAGCAGCAGCTGGAGCAGCTGCCATTCGGGCTTGTCGAGGCCGCGCACCTCGAGGAGCGAGCCGGGCACGAAAAGGCCCAGCGCGTCGCCGGCCGTCAGGAGCGGCGTCGTGCGCGCCGCGGGCCTGGCGGCAGCGGCGCGCGCGGGTGTGGAGGCACGCAGGCCCAACCGCGCCCGCAAGGATGCAATGTGTTCCTCGCGCACCGTCGCCGAAGGATGCCCGGCGAGCAGGCCGGCGGCCTCGCGGGCGAGGCCGTCCTTCTCCTCCGGACTGAGCGCGTCGACGGGCTTGCCCGTCGCGCGGATCAGGAAGCCGGGCAGGTCATCGGCCGCGTCGAAGAGCGCGCGCAGGGCCTCGGGAGGATTGGACTTCACGAAGCTGTCGGGATCCTCGCTTGCCGGCAGGACCGGCACGCGCACCTCGACGCCCTGCGCGAGCAGCGGCTCGAGGCTGCGGCGCACCGCGGTGCGCCCCGCCGCGTCGCCGTCGAAGAACAGGTGGACCTTGCGGGCGAAGCGCGTGAGCATCTGCGCGTGGTCCTTCGTGAGCGCGGTGCCGCATACGGCCACCGCGTTCTTCACGCCCGCCTGCCAGAGCGTGACGAGATCCATGTAGCCTTCGACCACCACGGCCTCGCCGGCCTGGTCGATGGCCTGCCGCGCCACGTTGAAGCCATAGAGCACGCGGCCCTTGTGATAGAGCGGAGACTCGGGGGTATTGACATACTTGGGGCCTTCGCGGCCCGGCGCGATGCGGCCGCCGAAAGCAATCACGCGACCCGACAAGTTGAAGATCGGGAAGACCAGCCTCCCGCCGAAACGGTCATAGACCCGATTGCCTGCCGCGACCCCCAAAATGCCCGCCTCCACGAAAGCCTTCCCCGGTACCTTCTTGGCTTCGGCGAGCTGCCGGATGCGATCGGGCTGGTCGGGCGCGCAACCCACCTGGAATTGCTTGATGGTCTCGCGCTTGAGCCCCCGCTCCTCGAGGTACTTGAGCCATTGCGGCGACTTCTCGAGCGCCTCGACGTACACCTGGAGCGCGATCTGGTTGGCCGCCAGCACGCCCGCCGTGCGATCCCCGTCGTCCTTCTTCCCCGCCGCGAAACTTTCGGGCACCGCGACGCCCGCCTTGGCGGCGACCTGGCGCAGGGCCTCGACGAAGCCGATCTTCTCGAACTCCTGCACGAACTTGATGGCGTCGCCGCCCGCGCCGCAGGCGAAGCACTTGTAGATGCCCAGCCGCGGGTTCACGTTCATGCTGGGATGCCGGTCGTTGTGGAAGGGGCAAACGCCCGCCCAGCGCGATCCGATCCGCTTCAGCGGGACATACTGGCCCACCACGGCGACGATGTCGGCGCTTTCCTTGACGCGGAGGAGGATGTCCTGAAAACTGGCCGTGGAGGACATGGGGGGAAAACTACGTCTTCGCGGGCGAAGGGATTCAGCGCGCGTGGAGCTTCGCCAGCCATTGAAGCGCCGGGGCATAGCCGGGCTTGAGCGCCAGGGCCTCCCTCAGGAAGCGCACGCCCAACGCCGTGTCCCCGAGAACCACGCCGCGGTAGAGCCCTTGGTTCGTGTAGGCCTGCGCATAGTCGCGCAGCACCGCGACGGCGAAGCTGTCGCGGGGAAGGACGGGACGGATCAACAGGTTCCGGATGGGCGAAACGGGGGCCGTGGGCGTATTGTAGAGCCGATAGGCGAGGCCTTCGGGCACCGGGGTGACGTCGCTCCTCATGTTCGTGGCTTGCGAAATGTAGACGGGTCGCCGGGGGTAATCCTTCCAAAGGATCGACAGGATCAATTGCTCCTGCTGGTTGTGCAAGGCCAGAGGGATATGTGCGCCGTGATCGTGACGTTCGTATTCTTCGGCATAAAGCGCGACCTCAGCCCTCAGGCCGTCCAGGATCCCCGGATGGGTGCGATCCAGGTATCGGTAATACCAGGGCTTGGCCAGCAGGTCGTAGTCCATGGTCGCGACGTCGGGCCTCATGCCTTCCACGACCTGGAGATACGAGGCCGGGCCGGAAAACGTGCCATACTGCCGGGAGTAAAGAATGGCTCCCGGCTCAACCGACTCCAGCATGTTGCGGGCGAAGTCCTCCGCGGCGTAGTCCTGGCTCTTGTCCTCCTGGGCGTAGTTCAAGGCCAAGGGGAAAAGGGGCATGGCGACCGCAAGCGCGAGCCCGGCCCGGCGCATCCCCACGGAAGACATTTCGAAAAACGCTTTTAGTGAGGCGGCGGCCCAGATCGCGATGGCGAACCAGGTTTGCAGGCGAAAATTCGGGTCGTCGAAGTTGTAGTTGATCTCGTAGAAAAGGCAGGCGACGAACAGCAGCGAGGAGAAGAGAAGCAGGCCGCGGCTGCGGCGCCAGAGGAACCAAAGACCCGCGACCGCCAGCAGCAGGGGCGCGTAGCCAAAGTCCGCGGGAAGGGCGGCGAAGGTGGCAAGGAACTTCGTGCGCGCGACATCCCACGAGGAGAACATGAAGCTTCGGAACTGATGGGCCGAGACATGCCGCCAGAACGCGCCCGGGGTCGAAGGGTCTCCCCAGTTGAGGAGCGGGTCGGCCGAGGCCCGCAGCGGAAGATAGAGGTAAGCGGACAGGCCCGCCACGAAGGGAAGCCCCGCGCGCGCGATTCCGTTCCAGGCCGCGCGGCCAAAGCCCGCGCGCTTGAAGTACAACCACAGGAAGGCGGGAGCCAACAGGACCGTCATCATGTGGTTGGTGAAGGAAAGGCCCAGCACGTAGGCGAAGAGAACCCAGGTTCGTCCCGCGCCGATTTCTTCCCGTCGCAGCGTGGAAGGCGCGAGGGCCTTGAGGAAAAGGCACGAGACCAGCGAGAGGAAAACGAGGTGAAGCGCGTAGACTTCCAACGTCGTCGCCTCGGCCCAAAAGACGCGCGTGAAGGCCAGCGTCAACGCGGCCGAACCCACGACGAGCCGGTCCGAAAGGTCTCCCCCGCGCGAAGGTTGCCCGCTCGCGCGAGCGGAAGGCCAAAGTCCTTCGGGCGAAAGCACCAGCCTGAAGAACCGGTAGAAGAAAAAGACCGACGCGGCCGTGAGGAGCGCCCCCAGCAAATTCAACTGCACGATGACGCGCATGTCGCCGAACGGCAGCATGGAGAATGCCCGCCCCATGAGGGTGAACAAGGGGTAACCCGTGGGATGAACGATCCCGAGGGTTCGAAGCGCGGCGGCGATTTCGCCGCTGTCCTCCCACCC
>DATAHJ010000265.1:0-10801 GCA_036263275.1 Fibrobacteria bacterium
GCCGTGGAAGCGGGCTGGACCGTGACCGAGACCGGTCGCCAGCCGTGGATCCTTTACGGCATCATGCGCACGAAGGACGCCGTCACGCCCATGCCGGGGCTCGTGATTCCCTTCCTCGTCTTCTCGGCCGTGTACGTCTTCCTCGGGGGCGTGGTGGCATGGCTGCTGACGCGCCACATCCGCAACGTGGAACGCGATTATCCCTCGGCGAGACAAGAATGAATTACGAGTTACGAATTACGAGTTACGAATCGGGAGGGATGCCCGATATCCGTCAGTACGTTCCCCGTGTTTCATTCGTAACTCGTAACTTGAAACTCGTAACTCCCAAAGCTTCGCCCCCGGAGCTTCCATGTTGACCAGGTTCTTTCCTCCCGGCGAACCGTTGTCGCTGTACATCGTGATCGCGTTCCTCGCGCTCTCGCTCTTCCTCTACTGCCTGCTCGGCGGCGCCGACTTCGGCGCGGGCGTGCTCGAACCCTTCTCGCGCCTCCGGCGCGGCGAGCAACGCAAGGTGATCGGCAAGGCGATGGGCCCCGTGTGGGAGGCCAACCACATGTGGCTGGTGCTGATCGTCGTGATCCTGTTCGTGGGCTTTCCGGGCGTGTACACGCGCGTCTCGGTGCACCTGCACATTCCGCTCACGGCGATGCTGCTGGGGGTGATCGCCCGCGGCACGTCCTTCACCTTCCGCCATTACGACGCGGTGAAGGACGGGTCCCAGCGCGCCTACACGGGATTCTTCGTGTTCTCGAGCGTGTGGACGCCCTTCTTCCTGGGCGTGACGATGGGCGCGCTGGTGCCCGGCGGGATCGATCCCGCCGCCGCGGGCTACTACGCCGGCTACGTCGCGCCGTGGCTGCGGCCCTTCCCGCTCGCGCTCGGCGCCTTCACCGTCTGCCTGTTCGCCTTCCTCGCGGCGGTATACCTCATCGGCGAGTGCCCGGTGGGCGAGCTGCGCGCGGCCTTCGTGCGCAAGGCCTTCCGCGCGGGGCTCGTGACGATCGTCGCGGGCGGGCTGGTCTTCGCCGCCGCGGAGGCGGACGGCGTGCACCTGCTCGGCGAGTTCCTCGCGTCGCGCGCGTCGTGGAGCGCGGCGCTGCTGGCGGCCTTGATGCTGCCGGGCCTCGCGGTCGCGCTCAAGCGCGACCTGATCTGGACGGCGCGCGCGCTGGCGGGCGCGCAGGTGGCGCTGGTGCTGGCAGGCTGGTTCCGCGTGCAGTACCCGGTGCTGGTACGCATTCCCGGCGGCGACCTGACGTTCTTCAATTCGCACGCGCCCGAGTCGTCGCTCAACTATCTCGCGGGCGCGCTCGCGGTGGGATCGCTGCTGATTCTGCCCGCGCTGGCGTGGCTGTTCCGCGTCTTCAAGGCGCGGGGCGAAGAGGCCTAAGCCCCGCCGCAGCCTGCCCCGGCGCAGGCCGGGGCGGGGATGACGCAAGCGTCAGCCCGGACGAACGAGGTCGAGGCCCGGGAGCGGGCCGCCGGGGAATTGCATCAGGCGGGCGCCTTGCGCGAGCGGCCCGAGGTCCACCACCGCGAAGCCCGCCGCGTCCATGAGGCCGCTCACGGTCTTGCGCGCGTCGGCGTCGTCGCCGCAAAGGAAGAATACGCGGCGACCGCCTTCGACCAGCGCGCCCTGCGCCAGCGACGCGGCCGCGAAGGTGTTGCCCGCCTTCACGAGGCGCGCGCCGGGAACCTTGCCCGCGACCACTTCGCTGGAGGCCTTCCCGCCCAGCTCCGCGACCTTGAAACCCGGATTGATGATGGGATTGGTCGCGTCGATGACGATGCGGCCGCCCCACGGAAGCGCGCCCGCGAGCACGGCGTCGAGGTTGTCCCAGGTCACCGAGAGCACGACGATATCGGCAGAAAGAGCCTCCGCCATCGCGCCCGCGGACACTCTCTCGCCGCCCAGCTCGACCACCGCGGCCGCCAACGATTCGGGCCCGCGGCTGTTGGCGAGGATGACTTCGCAGCCGGCGTTCAGGAAATGCCGCGCCATGGCGCGACCGATCTGCCCGGCGCCGGCGATGCCGACAGTAGGATTCTTCGAAGTCATTTGTTTCCCAAATGCGAAAAGAGAAAAGCGGAAAGCGGAAAAACAATATTCCGTATCGCGCTTTTTCGCATTTCGCTTTTCTCTTTTCGCATTTCCCTACTTCTCCCACGAAGCATCGAATCGAATCGGCCTTCCCCAGCCCGGCGTGGCGAATTTTTCCGCGGCGCCCTCGTCATAGGCCATGCCGCCGCGCACGATCGTCTTCTTCACCGCGCCCTTCAGCGTCCAGCCGTCGTACGGGCTCCAGTTCACGCGCGTCTGCAGCTGCCCGTTGTGGATGGTGCGCGACGTCGCGGTGTCGACCAGCGTGTAGTCGGCATCGAACCCGGCCGCCACTTTCCCCTTGCCCACCATGGCGTACAGGCGCGCGGGCGCCTCGCTCATCCACTTCGCGAGGTCGGTCAGCGAGCACAGGCCGCCCAGCGCGCGGTCGAGCATGAGGGGGAACAGCGTCTCCACGCCGGGCATACCCGCCGGCGCGAGCGGATAGCCCTTGTCCTTCTCCTCGCGCGTGTGCGGCGCGTGGTCGGTGGCCGTGCAGTCGATCACTCCGTCCACCAGCGCCTTCCACAGCGCCTTGCCGTGCCGCGCCTCGCGCAGGGGCGGATTCATCTGCGCGTAGGTGCCCAGCTTGTCGTAGACCTCCGGAGCGATCAACAGGAAGTGTTGCGGGCAAACTTCGGCGGAGATCAGGCCCTCGACCTTCTCCTTGCGAAGGAAATCGGCCTCCTCCTCGGTGGTTGTATGGAGGATGTGCAGGCGGCGGTTGTATTTCTTCGAGAGCTCGACGGCCAGCGTGGTGGCCTTGAGCGCCGCCTCGGGCGAACGGATGAAGGGATGGTCCTGCAGCGTGGCCTTGTCGCCGAAGCGCTCCTTGTTGGCCTTGATGATCGCGTCGTCCTCGGCGTGTACGGCGATGAGCTTGCGGCCGTTGCCGAAGATACGTTCGAGGTCGGGGCGCTCGCTCACGAGCAACGTGCCCGTCGAGGAACCCATGAACACCTTAATGCCGCAGGCCTCGGGGCACGAATTCAATTCGTGAAGGTTGTCCGGCGTGGCGCCGATGAAGAAGCCGAAGTCCACGTGGCACTTGGTGGAGGCCAGCGCGTACTTGTCACGGATCATGGCCGCCGTGGTCCCGGGCGGATTGGTGTTCGGCATCTCGAGGAAGGACGTCACGCCGCCGGCCGCGGCCGCGCGCGAACCCGATTCCAAGTCTTCCTTGTGCGTGTTGCCCGGCTCGCGAAAGTGGCACTGCGGGTCGATGATGCCGGGGAAAAGGTGCAGCCCGGCCGCGTCGATCACCTGCTCCCCCGCGCGCGGAGCAAGGTCGGGGGCGACTTCGACGGTGACGCCGTCCTCGGCGCGCACGTCGGCGCGAAGGATTCCTTGGGACGAGACGACCTGGGCGCCGCGGATGAGCAGGGATCGGGAGGATGGCGTGACGGACATGGTCGCCTTCGTGGAAGCTCCGCGACCGTGGACGGCTGGCGGAAAAGGGAAGCGGAAAACCCGCGGAAATTTCGGTGGATTCCGAAGCTAAAAAAAAAGAAAAGCCGCCCCTTGCGGAGCGGCTTCCCTCGGGGTCTCCCCCTCTTCCAGCCTCCCCCTCTCCGGGTGAAGGCCGGAGCGACTCAGCCCTTGGCGGCGGGAGCGGCGGCAGCCTTCTTGGCGGCCATCGGCATCACGCGGATCGCCGAGGCGACCGGCTTGCCATCCACGTTCTTGTAGCTCACCGCGACGCGCGAACCGGCGGCGATGTCCGCGAGCTTGGCCTCGGCCTTGCCGGCGTGGATCGAAGCGGTCGCCGGGACGGAGATCGTCTCGTCGCCCTTGCGGCCCTTCAGCGTGATCGTGCCCGCGACGGCGTCGACCGACGTCACCGTGCCACGAACCTTCATCTCGGCGGGGGCCTTGACCTTCGCAACCTTGGCCTTGGGGGCCGTGGCGGCGGCAGGCGCGGCGGCGGGGGTCTCCGCCATCACGACGGAACCGGTCAGCGCCATCACGGCGGCGAAAGCGTATGCGGAAATCTTCATTGGATTCTCCTTGTTGGGGCTCCCGACATCGGGAGCGACGGCCCTTAACAAGGCAAGCGGCGTGCCATGCCGCAAAGGCCCCAAATGCGGCAAAAGAGGCATCAAAAAAGGGGGCGGGACGGATTGGGTCACACCATTTGGGATGGCTCATCCCAAATGGTGCATTCGCTCGTGCCGGATTTCAGGCTTCCGGCGGCGGCATTTCGCCGCCGTGATCGCCGCCGTGCAGGCCGAACTTCGCCGCGCGGTACTGAAAGGTGCGGTAGGTCATTCCGAGGAGGCGCGCCGCGTCGGCCAGCGAACCGCCCGTGCGCTCGAGTGCCTGCCGGATCAAGTCGCGCTCAAGTTCCTCGAACACGAGGCCGTCGCGCGGCAGTCCGAAGGCCGCCTTTTCCGTTTCGACCTTCGCGTCCTTCGCGGCGCCCGGCGCGGAAGGCGCGCGCCGCAACTCGGGCGGGAGGTCCTCGGCGCGGATCTCCGCGCCTGGCGCGAGCACGCAGGTTCGCTCCAGCACCGCCTGCAGCTCGCGCACGTTGCCCGGCCACGGATAGCGGCATAGCGCCTCCAGCGCATCGGGCGCGATCGTGCGCCGCCGCGACGGATGCGCGAGAAAATCGCGCGCCAGCGCGGGAACGTCCTCGAGCCGCTCGCGCAAGGGCGGCAGGCGCACGGGAATCACGTTGAGGCGATAGAATAAGTCCTCGCGAAAGGTCCCGCGCGCGACCATCGCCTGCAAGTCGCGATGCGTGGCGGCCACGATGCGCACGTCGACGGGAATGGCGTGCAGGCCGCCCACGCGGCGGATCTCCTTCTCCTGCGCCACGCGCAGGAGCTTCGCCTGCAAGGTCAGCGGCATGTCGCCGATCTCGTCGAGGAAGAGCGTGCTCCCCTCCAGGGCCTCGAAGAGGCCGATCTTGCGCGCGGTCGCCCCCGTGAAGGCCCCCTTCTCGTAGCCGAATAGTTCCGCTTCCAGCAGATTCTCGGGAAACGCCGCGCAGTTCACGGCCAGCATCGGCTTGGCGCCGCGCGGGCTGCCCGCATGGATCATGCGAGCCACGCGCTCCTTGCCCGTGCCGCTCTCCCCCTGGATCAGCACCGTGGCGTCGCTGCGCGAAATGCGGTCGAGGGTGGAGAGCAGTTCGCGCAGCACGGGCGACTCCGCCACGATGCCGTCCTCGAGCGCGGCGCGCGAGGCCTGCCGCCACCGGCTCGCGTCGCCGCGCAGCCGGTACTTCTCCGCGGCGCGCTGCACCACCACCACGAGTTCATCCTTCTCGAGCGGCTTGGCGAGATAATCGTACGCGCCGCGCCGCATCGCCTGCACCGCCGTGTCCACCGACCCGAAGGCGGTGACGACCACCACCTCGGGCGCCGGCGAAAGCCGCATCGCGGCATCGAGCAGGCTCAGCCCGCCGGGGCCGGGCATGCGCAGGTCGGTGAGCACCACCTCGGCGGCGCGGCGTTGCAGCTCTTCCAGCGCCTCCGGCACGGATCCGGCCTCGCGCACGTCATGCCCTTCGGCCTTCAGGATGCTGGCGACGATGCGGCGCTGCGCCGCGTCGTCATCGACGACCAATAGCTTAGCCAAGCTCTCCTCCCGGCAGGCGCACTTCGAAAAGCGCTCCGCCTTCCTGTCTGTCGGATGCGAGCGCGCGCGCCTCGCCCCCGTGTTCCTCGGCGATGCGGCGTACCAAGGCGAGGCCCAAGCCCACGCCGGCGGGCTTGCCGGTATGGTACGCGTTGAAGACACGGTCGCGGTCCGCCTCGGGAATGCCCGGGCCCTGGTCGCGCACGCGCAGCAGCGTCCAGCCCGCGCGCGTCGAGGCCTCCGCCTCGATCACGCCGCCCTTGGGCGACGCATCCGCCGCATTCAAAAGAAGGTTCAAGAGCAGCAGCCGAACCTGCCCCTTGTCGGCGCGCAGCGCCGCGCCGGGAGCCGCGGAAATCCGCAGCTCCACGTCCTTCGCGAGCAATTGCGGGCGGACCAGAAGGCGCGTCTCCTCGAGCAGGCCTTGTGCGGCGAAGGCCTCGGGGACGAGGCGCCCCGGCCGACCCAGCGCGAGAAAGCGATGCACGACGTCATTCAGGTGCTGCACTTCGGCGCGCAGCGAACCCAACATTTCGTCGTACTCCGCGCGCCGCGCCGCGTCGGCCGGGGCATACGCGTCGCCCAAATGCCCCGCCGTGAGGTTGATGAGATTGAGCGGATTGCGGATCTCATGCGCGAGGCTGGCCGACATCTCGGCCACCAGGGCCTGCCGCTCCAGCGAATGCAGCTTGTCCTCCAGCGCGCGGCGCTCCGCGAGCCGGCCCACCATCACGTTGAAGGCCGCGTTCAGCCGGCCCGCCTCGTCCCGCGCCTTGCGGACGGGCAGGCGCACCGAAAGATCGCCGCCGGCCACGCGCTCGGCGGCGGCGGCCAGCGTGCGCACCGGCTCGCTCAGGCGTCGAAGCAACCAGGAGGATGCGAAGAGCGCCACCAGTAAGGCCGAGAGCGCGACGGTGAGGTCGCGCACGAGCGTCCTTCGCACCAGCTCGCGAAAATCGCGTAATAGCACGGACGTCTGGACCACGCCGATCACCCGATGATCGCGCAGGATGGGCACCCGCACCTGGTAGCGGATGCGACCGGCGGCCGAGTCGGCCGCGCCGAGTTCCTCGCTCACCACGATCTCGCGCCCGGTGGGTCCGCCGGCGCTGCCCACCTTCTCCGGATCGCTGCTGGCCACGATGGTGCGGTCCCTGCCGATCACGTGCACCGCGCGCACGTTCTTCTGCGCGGACGCCTCGCGCACGAACGATTCCAGCGCCTCGCGGTCGGTGCCCTTTTCGGACGAAAGGCTTTGGGTGGAAAGCCGGACCGTGGAACCGATCGCCTGCAAGTCGTCGGTGATGGCGCCCAGCAAGAAACGGGCGTTGCGGACATGCATCCATGTCAACGCGCCGGCGGCCAGCGCGATGACGACTGCGAATGTGGCGAATAGCCGGCCCTGAAGGCTCACGGCCAATAGGATATAAAGGAAGGGCGCGCCGGACGAGCCGGGAAGCCCGGAACGCTACTTCAGGAGCTGCCGGAGGGCGCGCTGGAGCTTGCCGAGCTCGCTCCGGAGCGACTTCACCGTGGCCAGCGCCGTCTTGATGCGGCGGGCCCTGCGGCCGTCGAGGCCGGCCTTGGCGGTGCGCCCCGCGCGGGGCTTCCCGGCGGGGCCATGCTGCATCCAGCGGCGCAGGGCGATGTAGGAGACGCCGAACTCGCGCGTGGCGGCCGAGATTCCGCCGCGGCCCCTCTTGGCGATGAAGGCGAGGATGCGCTTGCGCTCCGTCTCGGAATAGCGCTTGCCGGTGTCGCCCTTGCGGCGGGCCTTGGTTGCCATGGTGATCCTTTCGATGGGCGATTCGACTAGTTTCATATTAACAAGGATTAGTGGGAAAGACCATTGCAATCCGTCACATTATGACTCATCACCATTTCCCGCTACATCCGACATTCGCATCGCGGCGTTTTGTCCTAATTTGACCGGCAGGAGAATCACGACGCATGAAAGCTTCCGAAATTTTCGATCGCTCCAATCCGCCGCGCCTCGACGACGCGCCGCGCTCCGGAACGCTTTCGCAGAAGGAAGTCCTCGCCATTCCCGTCACGGCATCCGGTGCGCGCGCCGAGGTGGCGCGCGGCCTGCTGCTGCTCTGGCACGACCACTGGGACGCCGCCCACAAGATGGCGCAACGCGACGAGGGCGAGCCCGACCACGACCACCTGCACGCCATGGCCCATCGTCGCGAAGGCGACTTCGGCAATGCGGGCTACTGGGTGCGCGGCGCGGGGGAACACCCGAGCTTCGTCCTCATCTCCTCCCGGCTCGAACCGCTCCTCGCGAAGCATCCCCTGCGGGAAAAACTCCTGCCCGGCGGCGAATGGGAACCCCTGGCCTTCCTCAAGGTCGTGGACAAGGGGCGCAAGGGACCGGACGAGACCCTGCTGCGCGCGATCCAGGCCGAAGAAATCGTCGCCTACTACGAGTGGCTGACGCAATGAAGGCGGCGCGGCTTTTCGCGGCGATCCTGTGCGGATCGCTCGTCGCGCATGCGGACGCATTGCGCATCGCCACGTTCAACCTGGAATGGATGACGGAATCCGCGACCGAGACGCGCATGGCGCCGTGGAAGTCGGAGAATGCGTTGGCCATGCATCGCCGCGACATCGCGGGCATCCTCGCCAAGGTCGCCGCCGACGTGGTGTGCGTTCAGGAAGCCACCTCGCGCGCGGCGCTGGAAAAGCTCAATCGCGAACCCGCGCTCGCGCCACTGCACTATCGCATCCTGCATGTGGAGTCAGAAGACACGGGCACGGGGCAGGATGTCGCCTTCCTTGTTTCTCCGCGCGTGCGCTTGGCGTCCTTCGGCGGCGCCGAAATCCGCCGCTTCGCGAGCGCGCTGCCGGGAATACCTGCCGAAACGCGCCGCAACGACCCTCGCCGGCAACGGCTGACGAAAAACGCGTTGGTCTGCATGGAATCCCCCAAGATCTGCCTGCTCGGCTTGCATTTGCTCGCGCATCCGGACGATCGCTCCCGCAACGCCAAGCGCGAGACGCAGGCCCGCGTCGCCGCGGGCATCATCCGCACCGAGATCGTGGCGAAGGGTTATGCGCCCATCGTGCTGGGCGACTTCAACGATTTCGACCCTTCCGTCGGGGGCCCGTCGGACTACAAGGACAAGGCTCGCAAGGTGCTCGCGCTCATCCGGGATTACGACACGACAAGGATCGGGCCGGAATTATTCAACGCTTCGTCGCGGGTTTCTCCGGAATCGGAGCGCTGGTCGGCCTGGTGGGACAAGGACGAAAACGGCACGCGCGACGCGTCGGATCCCGTGTCGCTTATCGACCATATCCTGATCGACAAGTCATTGGAAGCCCGCGTGAAGAACGTCGAAATCCGCCACGACCTCCACGACGGAAAGGCCTCCGATCATTGGCCGGTCGTCCTCGATTTGAATTAAAGTCGTTACGTATTCAATCTATTTTTAAGCCTCATGCACGGGAACGGAAGACATTCGCGCCGCGCGTCGGCCTGGATCGCGGCGACCTTCGCCGTGATTCTTGCGGCGGGGTGCGCCAGGGTGTACGCTCCCTCCATGCGTCCGGCGGACGGAGAATCCCCCGCCGTCCTGCCCAAGCGCGTCGTGGCGGTTTCCGTGGCCGGTGGCACCTTCGACTGGCACAATGAAGTCAACCAGCAGCACTTCGCGCAGGTGGGAATCACCGGCGGACTGGCCGAAGGCCTGGATGTCCGCGGCACGCTCACGGCCTCGCATCCGTACGTCGACACGATCGCGAATCCCGACGTCGCCATCGCCGCGCGCCTGAAGTACAGCCCGCCGCCCCTCTCCTGCTGCTTCGCGATGATCGCCGGCGTCGGCGGGGGATACAAGTGGACGCTCGCCAGTTATTCGCTGGAAGCGGGAACGATCTTCGGTTACGAGAATCGTTATTTCGTGCCCTTCCTGGATTACCGGGCATCCTTCAACAGCAACATCACCTCGTCGCTGGGCGGAAAACCCAAGGATACCGGAAATATCCAGTCAGCCGTGGGCGCCAAGGTCGCCCTGCTTCCGGGCCGGGAGCGCACGCCTTGGCTGCAGGTCGAAGTCGGAAAGAACCATTATCTCTCCGGCGCCACCACGTATGGAAACCGGTACTTGAGGGTGCAGTTCGAGTCGCGCCTGCCGCAGGGATATTTCGGCGAGAAGGCCGTGACGAAGGGGCCCTGATCGCCGTTTGACTTCCGGGCTATTGGGCGCGCTTCGTCTGCCGGCCTTCTTCCGCCATCATCTTCGTCAGCCACTCGCCCGTATGCGACGCGGCGACGCGCGCGACCTCTTCCACCGTGCCCTTCGCGATCACCTTGCCCCCGCCCTCGCCGCCTTCCGGGCCCATGTCGAGGATGAAGTCGGAGTTGCGGACGATGTCCAGGTTATGCTCGATCACCAGCACCGTGTTGCCTTGGGCGACCAGCGAATGCAGGACGATCAGCAACTTGCGCACGTCCTCGAAGTGGAGGCCCGTCGAGGGTTCGTCGAGGATGTAGAAGCTGCGCCCCGTGGCGCGGCGCGAAAGCTCCGCCGACAATTTCAGGCGCTGCGCCTCGCCGCCCGAGAGCGTCGTGGCCGACTGGCCCAGCTTGACATAACCGAGGCCCACGTCCAGAAGGGTGCGCAGGCGCGAGGCGATGGGCGGGATGCTGGCGAAGAACGCGTGCGCGTCCTCGATGGTCATGTCGAGCACCTCGGCGATCGACTTGCCCTTGTAGAGCACCTGCAGCGTGTCGCGGTTGTAGCGGTTCCCCTTGCACACCTCGCACGGCACGTAGACGTCCGGCAGGAACTGCATCTCGATCTTGATGAGGCCGTCGCCCTCGCAATTCTCGCATCGGCCGCCCTTCACATTGAAGCTGAAGCGGCCCGGCTTGTAGCCGCGAATCTTCGACTCGGGCGTCAGGGCGAAGATGTTGCGGATCTCGGTGAACAGCCCCGTGTAGGTGGCCGGGTTCGAGCGCGGCGTGCGGCCGATGGGGCTCTGGTCGATGACGATGGCCTTGTCGAGATGCTCGACGCCGGAGATCGACTTGTATTCGCCCGGCTTCTCGCGCGCGCCATGGAGTTTCTGCGCCAGCACCTTCGCCATCACGTCGTTGACCAG
>DATAHJ010000266.1:0-15241 GCA_036263275.1 Fibrobacteria bacterium
ATCATGGCCACGATCCTGGCGGGAACCTTTCCGCTCCTGGCCCAGGCGATGAGCCTCAGCGGGACCATCACCGACACCTCGGGCGTGCCGGTTTCCGGCGCCACGGTGACCCTTGAACACCTTGCGCTCACCACGACCAGCGCGGCCAACGGCACGTTCACCTTTTCGAGTGGCACCCCGATCCTTCCGGGAACCGGCGCGAAGGCCGGCGCGGCGTTCTCGGTCGCCCCGGTCATCCGCGCCGGTGCGCTGCAGCTCGCCCTCAACGAGGCCGGCGCCGTCACCGTGACGGCGCATGCGCCCGACGGGCGCATCACGGGCACGGTATCCCGCAACCTTCCGGCGGGTGTCAGCCGGCTGGAGCTTCCGGCTTCCGGCATGGGCGTGCGATTCTATCGCATCCGCGCCGGCGGCCACGAGGAAGTCATCCGCTCGATCGACGTGTCGAACTCCGCGTCGGGCTCGATGGTGGCGTCGGCCTCCGCTTCCCCGATGCTGGCGAAGACGTCGGGCGGCACGGAACTCATCGACCAGATCGTCGCGACGAAGACGGGATACCTCAAGTCGTACATCGCGATCCGTTCCTCCGACTCGACGGGCCTTCAACTCGTGCTGCTTCCTTCCGGCTATCCGAAGTTCAGCTTCTTCGTCGTGAGCCAGGTGGCCATGCAGGCGCTCTCGGGCAAGGACAGCGGCTTCGGCGGCGACTTCCGCTACGGAGAGACCGGATCGGGCGCCGGCCTGCGCGGCGCCGACAAGATCTGCGCGGCCACGGCGGAGCGCAGCCTGAAGAATGCGAAGTACAAGGGTTGGCGCGCTTTCCTGAGCGTGAAGGTAGGCCCCTACGGCTCGCAGGTCGACGCGATCACCCGCATCGGCTCGGGACCTTGGTACGACCGCGTCGGCCGCCGGGTGGGGAAGACCACGACCGACCTTTTGGGGAAGGCGGGTCGTCCCGACAGCGCGGACGCGGCGATCAAGACCGACCTTCCCAACGAGAACGGCATTCCCAACCAGCAGCCCGACCCGAACTTGCCCGCGGTCGACAACCATCATTCGCTGACCGGTTCCACGACCACGGGAACATTGTATATGCCGAGTTCCGTGAATTCTACGACCTGCGACGACTGGACCACCAATGCCAAGGTCCAGAACAAGCGTCCGCGCGTGGGCTGGACGTGGACCGCCCAAGGGCGCGTCCAATGGATCTCGGGCGAAGATGAGGCCGGCTGCGGCGCGGGCTATTATCTCGTGCAAACCGGCAGCGTTAATTACAGCAATCTCATCGTCGGTTCCGGCGGTGGATACGGTGCTTTCTATTGTTTCGCGCTTAATCCGTAGGAGTTTCGATGCAGATGAATCACAAGGTCGCGGCCATCCGCGCCATCTTGGCGCTTTCGGCGTTGCCCATGGTCTCGTGCCTGAATTCCGGAGGAAGCTCGGGTGAAAATGACGGGCCCGTCCAGAACCTGTACGGCCGCTTCAAGGTGGACCTGGTCGAAGTGTTCACCTCCGGCGGCGACACCATCTCTCCGGCGTACGCCTCGCTGATCGGACGCGTCGCGGATGGTCCCACGCCTTCCAACCTCGCCTGGACCGACACCGATTCCTCCGGCGTCTGCCGCCTGCGGGTTCCACGCGCGCCTTTCTGCGATCCCGGTTGCGGAAGCGCGGCCGTCTGCGTCGCCGACAACGTTTGCCAGGCGTACCCGAAGGGCCTCGACGTCGGCACGGTCACCGTGAAGGGGCTGAAGGATACTGGGGGGGTGTCATCCTTCAAGATGACCCCCGGCGCGGGTCTCAACTATCAGGTGCCCGTGGGCACTTCTTTGGCGTTTCCTCCCTTCACCGAGGGTGGAACGATCACGGTCTCGGCGGCGGGCAAGGACACGGTGCATGCCTTCACCTTGTCGGCCAAGGGCATGAAGCCTCTCAAGGTGCTGTACGACAGCATCACCTTCGTGGACGGCGAGCCGGCGACCCTTCAGTGGGAAGCCAAGGGCTCCTCGGGAACCTCCTCCATCTTCGCGCAGGTCGACATCAGCCACCACGGCGGCCTCAAGGGCGTTATCGAATGCGAAGGCCCGGACAATGGACAGATGGTGATCCCGGCGTCCCTCATCACCAAGCTCAAGGCCTTGGGCATGGCGGGCTTTCCGGTCGTCGAGCTGACGCGCTACGTCTCGGGAGGCAAGGAAGGCATGAGCACCGAACTTCGCGTCGAATCGCGCGTCAACCGTCCCATCTCGATACCCGGGATCGTCTCGTGCTTCGGCGACGAGGAATGCGGCTCCGGCCAGGTTTGCGAGGCCAACAAATGCCAATGATATCCTCCCCGCGCTCCGTGCGCCATGCCTTCATGCTGCTTGCGGCCTTGTCGGCCCTTTCGGCCGTCGCGTGCTTCAAGTCCTCCGGCGCCGGCTCCGACAAGGAATGGACCTGTTCTATCGCGGCCGGCGGCGACACCACCTATGCCGGGTCGATCGGCTGCAAGGCCGACTTCACGATGTTGGCCTCGACGCCCATCAGCGCCACCATCCCGGGCGCGCGCTCCGGCAAGACGGTCGTGGACCTCCAGGACAACGGCAAGCTGTATTTCCAGAACAGCAAGCTGTACCAGATCCACTGGGAATTCGCCTCGTCCCACCTTTCCGGCAACGGAAAGCCCGTGGTGGCTTCGCTCTCCCAGTTCAACCAGGTCGAATACTACAGTCCCGACCGCCGCTTCATCCTGGGCGCGATCACCTACTACGAGGGGCCCAAGGTCTGGGCGTGGGAGATCTCGCCCTACGACAACGCCTCGGCCGAGATGATCACCTACGCCTTCGACAAGATCAGGGCCTCGGTGTACTTCGGCGACAGCCTGTATTTCCATCCCACCTCGAAGAACGTCGAGGTCGAGGCGGCCAAGCTGCCCTCGCGCATCAAGGTGATCACCACCGACCAGATCTTCGCCGGCATCGACTACCAGCCCCTGAACGAGGCGACGAGCATGGGACGGCTGGTGTTCATGACCTCCGAGCAGCTCGAGGATTCCTATGTCGGCTTCCGGGACATCGTGGTGCTCGACGCCGTGCCGAACGACATTTCCGCCACCAGCGGCATCATCACCCAGGAGTTCCAGACTCCGCTCTCGCACATCAACGTGCTTTCGCGCAATCGCGGCACGCCCAACATGGGCCTCAAGGGCGCGATGATCAACGACAACCTGCGGGCCCTCGAGGGCAAGTGGGTGAAGCTGATCGTGGGCGCGTCCTCGTGGTCGATCGAGGAAGTCACGCAGACCGAGGCCGACGCCTGGTGGGACGCGCATCGTCCGCCCGCCGTGGGCGTGGCCAAGATGGACACCTCGGTCAAGGATCTCCGCAGCGTCGAGGACATCCTCGACACCACCGGCGGCGTGTCCTGGGGTGACGCGATCAAGAAGGCCATCCCCGCCTTCGGCGGAAAGGGCAGCCATTTCGCCGCCTTCCCGCACATGGACACGACCAAGGTCAAGACCAACAAGGCCTTCGTGGTGCCTGTCTACTACTACTGGCAGCACATGCAGAAGAACGGGTTCAACGACACCGTGACCAAGTGGCTGGCCGATCCGGCGTTCACGGGCAATCCCGCCGAGCGCGACAAGCGGCTCAAGCGGCTGCGCGCGGCCATCAAGGCGGCGCCGCTCGATTCCGGCTTCATCGCCCTGCTCAACGCCAAGCTCGACTCCAAGTTCCCCGGCGTCGACCGCGTCCGCTTCCGTTCCAGCACCAACGCCGAGGACTTGGACGGATTCACGGGCGCGGGACTCTACGAGTCGCACGCCGGAAGCCGGACCGACGCCAGCGACCACATCTACGACGCCATCCGCAACGTCTGGGCCAGCGTCTGGCTGTACCGCACCTTCGAGGAGCGCACCTACCGCAGCATCGACCACATGTCGGTGGGCATGGCCATGCTCGTGCATCGTTCCCACCCCGAGGAAGAGGGAGGCGGCGTCGCCATCACGAACAACCCGTTCGACCAGGCGGGCCTCGATCCGGCCTTCTACGTCAACGCCCAGAAGGGCGGTGAGTCGGTTGTGCTTCCGCCCGCGGGGACGACCACCGACCAGTTCCTGTATTACTTCGACAGCCCGGCCCAACCGATCGTCTTCATGTTCCACTCCAGCCTCGTCGCCTCCGGCTCCACGGTGCTGACGCCCGCGCAGACCTACGCGCTAGGGACGGCGCTCAAGGAGATCCACAGGTTCTTCAAGAGCACCTATGGAAAGGATCCCTCGAAGTGGTACGCGATGGACACGGAATTCAAGCTGGACCAGCCCGAGAACGATCCGACCGGCACTCCGATCATCATCATGAAGCAGGCGCGTCCCTACCCGGCGGAGGACAAATGAACGTCCCGGCATTTCAGCGGGCTACCCGGTCCGCGATCCTTCTCGCCGCGTTGGGCGCGGGTGTCGGTGCCCTGCTCTCGGCCTGCATGACCGACTCGAAGGGAAGCGGATCCGGAAGCTCCGCCGGGTCGTTGAAGATCACCGAGATCCACTACAATCCCGCTTCGCAGGACACGGTCTCCGGCGACGACTACGAGTTCATCGAGCTGAAGAACACCTCGTCCTCGTCCATCGCCATCGGCGGCTACGCCTTCACCGACGGCATCCAGTACACGTTCGCCGCGGGGACCGCGGTTCCCGCGGGCGGCTTCGTGGTGCTGGCGTCCAATGCCGCGCGCTTCCAGGAGCGCTACGGCTTCGCGCCCTCCGGCGTGTATGAAGGGCACCTGTCGAACTCCGGCGAGACCGTCGTGCTCGCGAAGTCGGCCTCGGGCGCCGTGGTGGCATCGGTGTCCTACGGCGGCGGCGCCTGGCCCTCGGGCGCCGACGGCGGCGGGTATTCGCTGGTGCTGAAGAAGTCCGCGTCCGACTACTCCGCCACGTCCTGGCGGGCTTCCTATCGCCTGCACGGCACTCCCGGCAAGGACGACGGCGGCGTGGTGCTGGTCAACGAGGTGCTCACGCACACCGACCTCCCGAAGGTCGACGCCGTCGAGCTCTTCAACTACGGCGAGGATACCGCCCACATCGGCGGCTGGTTCCTCAGCGACGACAAGACGTATCCCAAGAAGTATCGCATTCCCGCCGGCACGACCATTCCGCCCATGGGCTACGTGGTCTTCGACGAGACAAACTTCAACGCCCATCCGGGCACGCTCGGCAACTTCCGGCTCAGCGCGCACGGCGACGACGTGTGGCTCTTCCAGGATTCCACCGGCTGCTCCGGCGGCTACTGCCACGGCGCCGTGACCACCGAGATCGAGAACGGCGTGACCTTCGGCCGCGTCGTCACCAGCGATGGCCGCGAGCTCTTCCTCGCGCAGAAGGCGCCGACCCTGGGAGCGGCGAACGTGGGGCCGCGCGTCGGCTCGGTGGTGATCACCGAGATCATGTACCACCCCGCGAACGACACCGACGAATACGTCGAGATCACCAATGTCGGCGCGCAACCCGTTGCGCTGTACGACACCCTCCGCCTCCTGAACACCTGGAAGCTCAAGGGCCTGTCGTTCAATTTCCCCGCCGGGATCACGCTCGCGGCGGGCGAGAGGGTACTGGTTGTTCCCGCCTCGGCCACCAAGGCGCGCGTCCGGAGCGCCTACGGCATCGACACGAGCGTGCGGATCTTCGAGGCCGCAGGCAAGCTTTCGAACTCCAGCGAGACCGTCTCGCTCGAACGCCCCTTCGATCCCTTCATCGATCCGGGCTCCGGCACGTCGGACTCCACGCTTCCCTACATCCTCATGGACCGGGTCTCCTATCGCGATTCCGACGCGTGGCCGAAGTCGGCCGACGGCGAGGGCTATAGCCTGGAGCGCAAGAAGAACGACGAACAGGGAGACGATCCGGCGAACTGGAAGGCCGTGCTGCCCTCGCCGGGACATTAGCGGGAACCGTTTTGACGAAAAAGGCGCGGAGCGATCCGCGCCTTTTTTATGTCCGGATTTTAGCTAGGTCGCATCCGACCCGATAGTCTTAGCACCAGGCATCCCACGATCCCTGCGATCGATGACGCCGCCAGGACGGCCAACTTCGCCCCATTGAGCAGCGCGCGATCCGGAAGCCCCAGTCCCGCGATGAAGATCGACATCGTGAATCCGATCCCGCCGAGGATCCCGGCGCCGAGAAGGTGCGGCCATCTCACATTCGCAGGGAGCGTCGCGAACCGCAGGCGCACGGCGAGCCAAGAAAAAAAGGTGATGCCCAAGGGCTTCCCGAGGCAGAGGCCGAGCACGATGCCAAGGCCCAAGGGTTCGAGAAGCGTTCCCGTCACGCGGGGCGACAAGGCGATGCCGGCATTCACCAGCGCGAACAAGGGGAGGATCGCGAAGTTCACCCAAGGCCCCAATGTCGTTTCGATTTTCTCCGAGGGCGAAGCTTCGTCGGCGCTTGCCGCGCCTCCATGGGGGATGCAGAATGCCAGCAGCACCCCCGCGAGCGTGGCGTGCAGGCCCGAGAGAAGCAGCGCGGCCCACAGGAAGGGGCCCGCGATCAGGTAGGGCATGCGCCGCCGCACGCCCGCGCGGTTCAGCAGCAGCAGCCCGGCGACGATCGCTCCCGCCGCGGCGAGCGCCGGAAAGTGGACCTCGCCGGAATAGAACAGCGCGATGACGAGGATCGCCCCGAGGTCGTCGAGGATCGCGAGCGCCGCGAGAAAAACCTTGAGGCCCGCAGGGACCCGCTTTCCCAGCAAGGTGATCACGCCCAGCGCGAAGGCGATGTCGGTGGCCATCGGGATGCCCCAGCCCCTGTGGGCCGGGCCGTTGGAGTTCCAGGCGATGAAGATCGCGGCGGGAACAAGCATGCCTCCGAGCGCGCCCGCCGCCGGCAGCGCCGCTCGCCGAAGAGAGTTCAGCTCACCCGCGACCAGCTCACGCTTGATCTCCAATCCCACGAGCAGGAAGAAGACCGCCATCAATGCATCGTTGACGAGGAATTCGACCGTCACGGATTTCGCCGTTCCGCGGAGGCCCTGGACAGGCAGCGCGAATTCGCGGAGGTGGAAGTAAAGGTCGGCCCAGGAAGAATTCGCCCAGGCCAGCGCCAGCAGGGCGAAGCCCAGCAGCAGGATTCCGGCCGCGGATTCGAGGGCCGCGAAGCGCCGGAAGGCGGAGGAGATCACCCTTCCCGCAGCCTCGCGATGCGGGCCTCGAGCGGGGGATGCGTCGCCATCAGCGACACAAGGCCGCCCTGGCGGCCGGAGATCTTCATGGTGGCCAGCGCGGCGCCCTGTTGCGCCGCCTCGGGCGCGCGGCCATACGCCTGCTGCAACCTCTGCAGGGCGGCGATCATCTTCCCCTTGCCGGCGAAGATCGCGCCGCCGCGGTCCGCGCGGAACTCGCGCAGGCGCGAGAACCACGCCACCACGATGTATCCGAGGATGCCGAAGACGATCTCGAAGACGGTCACGAGCAGGAACTGCATCATATAGGAGCCGCCGCGGTCGTCCTTGCCGCGCATGGTGGAGCTGATCGCGAAGGCCGCGATGCGCGCGAAGAACATCACGAAGGCGTTGATGACGCCCTGCACCAAGGTCATCGTCACCATGTCGCCGTTGGCGACGTGGGCGATCTCGTGGCCGAGCACGCCCTCCACCTCGTCGCGGTCCATGTTGCGCAGGAGGCCGGTGGACACGGCCACGAGGGCGCGGCTTTTGGTGGGACCGGTGGCGAAGGCGTTGACGTCGGGGCTGTCGTACACGCCCACCTCGGGCATGGCGGGCAGCTTCGCCTTTTGGGCGAGCGCGTGCACCGTCGCGACGAGCTCGCGGAACTCGCCCGGGTCGCGGGGGTCGATCACGCGCACGCCCATGGACCACTTGGCCATGAGGCGCGAGATCGCCAGCGAGATGAAGGCGCCGCCCATGCCCCACACGAGGCAGAAGACCGCGAGCGAACCATAGTTGAGCCCGTAGGGGCCGACGTAATGCCCGATCCCGAGCAACCGGAGCACGATGCTGATCGTGACGACGACGAGGATGTTGGTGACGGCGAAGAGGGCGATGCGCTTGAACATGGTGAACTCCTTGGGCCACAAGGTATCATTTTGCGGGTATCCGGACCCGTTTCATTTTCGATCGTCGTGACGTTTCCGGCGGATCTTGGCGGCGTTTCATCCGGCGCGAGGTGTTTCATCGGAAATGCATTCGCGACGCGCCTTCGCTGCCACACGGGCATTGTGCAAAAACGATGCCATGATTTGGAGTATCTTGTTTCGCATGAAGCGCGCGCATCGCAGGAAGCCGCTGAACCGGCCTTGGTGGAGGGCGCCCCTTCGCTATATGCTGCGCGTGCGACCGCGCCGCCGCCACGTGCACGGCACGCTCGTCCATCGGCTTCTTGGCGAGAAGTTGTTCGAGCCCTCGCTGTGGATCCCCAATCGCGAGGCGGTGGCGCATGGCATGGCGTGGGGAACCTTCGCGGGTTTCCTTCCCCTGCCCGGGCAGTCCATCGTGGCCGTCCTCCTGTGCTACGCGCTGCGCGGCAACATCGCGACGGCGGTGCTCGCCACCTTCCTTTCCAATCCCCTGACAACCCCCGCGATCTGGTGGCTGCAGTTCAAGCTCGGCCGATGGCTTCTTCCCCTCTTGCGTTGGATGGAGACCGATGAGTATCGTGAGGCGGGACGCTCCGTGATCCAGTACGGCTTCTCGTTCGGGAAACCCTTCCTGCTCGGAAGCCTGGTGTCGGCCGTGGTGCTCGGACTGGCCGCCTATCCGCTCACGCTGTGGGTGTGGGACCTCGTGGAGGCGGCGGCGCTTCGCCGCCGCAAGCGTCGGGCTTCGCAACGCGCGGCCGAGGCGGCGGAGCACCGCGCCGCCGCGAAGGATCATCCGAAGGACGGCGCGGAAGGGTGAGCGCCCGGCCTTAGTCCCACAGCGGAGGAAGGTTCGTCGGGCCTTCTTCTCCCGCGGCCTCGCGCAGGAAGGCCTCCTGGATATTCAGGGCTTCGCCCCCATTGCCCGGCACGGCGCGCTCGTAAGACCCGTCGTGCCGCATCCAGCGCGTGCAGGCCGTGTCGGCCCAGTAAGCCGCCAAAATACGGAGCAGTCGCGCGCGCAGCGCCTGGTCGCGCACCGGCGCCATCACCTCGACGCGCTCGCGCAGGTTGCGCGTCATCCAGTCGCCGCTGCCGATGAAGACTTCTTCCGCGCCGTCGTTGCGGAAGCAGAACACGCGGCTGTGCTCCAGGAACCGGCCGATCACGCTCTTCACCCGGATGGTCTCGGAGAGCCCGGGCACGCCGGGGCGGAGCGCGCAGATCCCGCGCACGATCAGTTTCACGGGCACGCCGTCGCGCGAGGCGTCGTAGAGCGCCGCGATCAGTTCCCTGTCGAACAGCGCGTTGACCTTGGCGACGATCCCGGAGGCCTTGCCCGCGCGCGCATTGTCGCGCTCGCGGCGGATCATCTCCAGCGTCGCGGACAGGAAGGTCAGCGGCGCGACGCGCAGGGCGCGGAAGTCCGGGCTCGGGATGCCGGCCGTGAGATAGTGGAAGGCTTCCGCCACGCCGCCGGCGAGGTCGGAATCAGCGGTGAGGAGCGAGAAGTCGGTGTAGGCGCGCGCGGTGTCGGGGTTGTAGTTGCCCGTTCCGATGTGGACGTAGCGGCGGAAGCCTTCCGGCTCGCGCCGCAGCGCGAGCGCGACCTTGCAATGCGTCTTGAGGCCCGCGAGGCCGTACACCACCGTGCCGCCGCGCTCCTCGAGCTGGCGCGCCCACTGGATATTGCGCTGCTCGTCGAATCGCGCCTTCAGCTCCACCACGGCGGTCACTTCCTTGCCCTGCTGGGCGGCCTCCATCAGCGCGAACACGATGGGGCTGTCGGCGCTGGTGCGGTACAGCGTCGCCTTCACGGCCAGCACGTGCGGATCGCGCGCGGCGGCCTCGATGAAGCGGACGACGGGATCGAAGCTCTCGAAGGGGTGATGCAGGAGGACGTCTCCCGCGCGCAACTTCGCGTAGATCGCCTCGGCATTGCCGAATCCCGGCGTTGCCGCGGGACGCGAGGGCGGGAACTTGAGCGCAGGGATCGGGACCAACCCGTGCAGCAGGCCGAGGCGGCTGAGGTTCACGGGCCGCCCGGTGCGGAACACCAGGGCATCCTCCAGGTCGAGCAGTCCCGCCAGGTGGCCCGTCAGGCGCGCGCCGGCGGGCTTTTCGATCTCGAGGCGCACCACGTCGCCGCGCCGGCGGTTGCGGATTTCCTCCTCGATGTCCTCGAGCAGGCTGCCTTCGTCGCGCTCTTCCTCGTTTTCGTCGAGGTATAGGTTGGAGTTGCGCGTGACGCGAAAGGCGGCGCTCTCGCGGATCGCATAGCCGCGAAACAGTTCGCCCGCGTGCTTCCGGACCAGGTCGCCCGTGAACACGAAGGCGAAGGCGTTCGGATCCTTCTCGTGCGAGGGCAGGGCGATCACGCGCGGCAGGCTGCGGGGCACGGTCATCACGCCCACCGCCTCGCGCCCGCGGCCGGGAGCCTTCAGGCGGAAGGCCACGCACAGCGCCTTGTTGAGCAGGCGGGGAAAAGGATGGGAGGGATCGATGACGATGGGCGTCAGCAGGTGGCGCACCTCGCGGCGAAACCAGGCCGCCGCGAAGGCTTCCTCCTCGGAGGACAACTCCTCGGGCGCCTTCACCCGCACGCCATGGGTGACCAGCTCCGTTTGCAGCTTGTCCCAGCAAGCATACTGGTCGTCCGTCATGGCGCGGATTTCAGCAAGCACCTTCGAGAGCTTGGAGCGCGCGTCGAGGCGGGCGATCCCGTCCGTGGAAGCGCCCGATTCCACGCGCTGCAGCAAGGCCGCGACGCGCACCTCGAAAAACTCGTCGAGGTTGCTTCCGACGATCGAGAGGAAGCGAAGCCGTTCGAGGAGCGGAACCGAGGAGTCATTCGCCTCTTCGAGCACTCGCCTGTTGAAGGCCAGCCACGAAAGCTCGCGATCGATGAAGACGGCATCGCCCTCGTAGGCGGGGATGGACGCGGCTTCGGGGGCCTTGGCGGGCTTCGCGCGCTTCACCGACTTTGGGGGCTTAGCGGGCTTTGCGGATTTTGCGGCGCGGGGCCGCGACGGCTTGGGCTTGGGACTCATGTTCCTCCAGCACGGGAAGGTTGAGGTGTCCATGGCGGCACCAATAGGCGGCGGCGCCTTCGCGCAGGCCGGCTTCCGCGATCTCGAGGCGCGGAACGCCGAAGTGCCGCAGGCTCGCCAGGAGCACCATCACGGCGGGGAGAATGATGCGCGCCCGTTCGGGAGGCAGGTCGAAGGCTTCCGCCACCCCGGCGGGCGTAAGGCCCACCGACATTTCGGCGATGTCTTCCAGCGTGCCGGGGGTGACCTCGGCGATGCGGCCCAAGAAGGCGCGGCTTCTCATTTTCTGCACCATGCGGCCGATGGCGCGCAAGTTCCCCGAGCTGCCGATGGCGCGGTTCGCGGCGGGCGCTTCCGCGGGCGAGCGCGCGCGGAACTGCTCCATGGCGAAGTCGTGGATGCGGGCCAAGCCCTCATGTGTATATGGCTTGCCGTCGGAGAAGTGGCGCGCGAGGCGGATCGCGCCCAGCTCATAGCTGCGGCCGAACAGGAATCGGCCGTCGCGGCTCCAGGAGACCTCGGCGCTTCCGCCCCCGATGTCGATGGTCTTGATCACGCCGCGCGGCTTGCGCGCGGCTCCCGCGAGGATTCCCGCATGGATGAGGAAGCTTTCCTCGGCGCCGCTCAGCACGCGCACTTCCACGCCCGTCTCGGCGGACAGGCGCTTCACGAAGGCGTCGCGGTTCCTGGCCGAGCGCACGGCGGAGGTGGCCAGCGCGAAGGTGAAATGCGGCCGCAGCGCGGCGCGGGCGCCGGAATCGCGGATGAAGGCCGCGATCTTCGCGAGCCCCGAATCCGGGATCGCGCCGCGCGGGAACACCGCGTTGCCCGGCGAGTAGTCGAGCTTGCTTCGGCTCACCAAGCGATGCGCGCCCCCCTCCATCATATACAGGGAGGCCTTCACGGAGTTGCTGCCGATGTCGACGATGCGGACGAGCACGGGATTTTTCGCGGCGCTCACCGGAGCGCCGACGTCCATTCCGGAGGCACCAAGGCCTTGAGCACGGCCGGGCCACGCGTGCCGCGCATTTCCAAGAGGGCGATGCCCGCCTTGCGCAGGGGCAACGCAGGGCCTCCCGTGAGAAGGCCGATCATCTCGCCCAGTCCGGGCTCGTGCCCGATCCACAAGGTCCGTCCCGGCGTGCGGAGGCGCAATGTCCGGCGCGCCAGCACGGCGGGATCGGCGTCGCCATGCAAGGCGGGCTCGATCCGCAGCGAATCCTCGGGCGCATGGAAGAGCTTCGCCAGGATCTCCGCGGTCTCGCGCGCCCGCAGCGCGGGCGAGAACAGGATGCGGTCGGGAAGGAAGCCCGCCTGGCGCAGGGCGCGGCCCGAGGCCTTCACCCGCTTGCGGCCCGCGGCCGTGAGGGGCCGGGCGTCATCGTCGGGGTAGGTCGCGGTGCTGCGCTCGGCGGCGGGACCGTTGCGGAACACGGCCAGCAAGGCGGCGGGTTCCCGAAGTCGTGAAGTTTTTGGGCGTGACGAGGCCATCTTCGTTATTTCTGGAAATTTTGGCAAGTTCCAGCTTAAATGCTCAAATTTAAGGAGTTTTTGGGCTGCGAATGTTTCGGTGAGGTTACGGTTTGTTTGTTTGAATTTTTAAGAATTTGAGAGGGAAATCTGATCCCCGAATTTTTGTTTTTTCAATAACGGACACGCTTTTTAAGCGAAAATCGTTACAAAACTGGGCTGTCCGCGTTTGAAAAACTATCTTGCCTTTCCCTCCGTCGCGAAGATAGCGCGACATCGAAAGGTTTTCGAAGCGCATCCCGCGCTTTTCCTTAAGGAAGCCCACCATGGCAAAGACCAGCACCCGCCAGAAATCCTCGGAAGCCCCGGTTACTCGTTGGGACAAGCAATGGGAGCGGCAACTCGCGCACCTGACCAAGTTTCGCGCCAAGAACGGCCGGTGGCCCAAGGCCTCCGAGGAATTTCCGGGCGACAATCGCATCGGCCTGTGGGCCAATCGCCAGCGCGACCTGAACGAGCGCGGCGAGCTGGACGCCGGTCGCGTCGCCGCCCTGCAGAAGGCCGGCTTCGCCTGGAGCAAGACGGACGCGCGCGGCCTGCATTGGGACGAGCAATACGTGCATCTTCTTGAGTACCGCCGCCGCAACAAGGGCGAGTGGCCCATCGCGCGCGCGGAGTTTCCGAAGGGCAATCGCCTGGGCCTTTGGGCGTGGCGTCAGCGCCAGGCCGCCGCGAGCGGCACGCTGCCGAAGAAGCGTCGCGCCCAGCTCGAGAAGGTGAAGTTTCCGTTCGAGCTGCCCGACAGCTGGGAAGAACATCTCAGGATCCTGGGCCAGTATCGCGCGAAGAACCCCGGCAAGTGGCCCAAGGCCCGCGAGGAATTCCCCAAGGGCAATCGCCTCGGCCTGTGGTGCCATCTTCAGCGCTGCGCCCACAAGGCGGGCAAGCTTCCCGCGGACCGCGTGGCCGACCTCGACAAGTTTGGATTCCTTTGGAATGTGAAGGAAGTCTCATGGAGCCGCTTCTATGAGATGCTGAAGGAGTACAAGCGCACGAACCCCGCGAAGTGGCCGGTGCTTCAGGCCACGGCCCTCAAGGATCGCCGCCTCATCGCCTGGTGCAGCATCCAGCGCGGCAAGTATCGCGCGGGTCGCTTGACCGCCGACCAGGTGAGCCGCCTCGAGAAGATCGGGTTTCGCTGGTAGGGGTTCACGGAGAGGCTGAGGCCGGGTTTCCCGGCCTCCCCTTCGTATCTTTCGGACCTCGTGGAAACCTTCTCCAAAGCCCGGGAATTCCTCCTCAGCGCCCTTGAGACGCGCCTCGCGCCCGGTGACTCGGCTTGGCTGCGCGCGCAGTGCGACGCGCTGGCCGCTGGCGCCCCCGAGCGCACCCTTCACCTCGCCTTCGGGCTCGCGGTGCGGCGGGCGGGCCATGCGGCCTTCAACGCCTCACCCGCCGAACAAGCGCGGGCCTTCGCCGTGCATCCCGGCTGGGACCTGCGCGGGTGGAACCTCGAGCAGGCCGCGCGCGCGGCCCTGCTGCTTTCCATGCCCCGTTCCGACGCGACGGTGAAAGCCGCGCTCGCCCTCTTCCAGACCGCGGACCTCGGCGAGCATGTTGCCCTGGTGCGGGCGCTCTTCCTGCTGCCGGATGCCGAGGCGCTCCTGCACGTGGCCCGCGAGGCCATCCGCAGCAACATGGGCGACGTCTTCCACGCCGTGTCCCAGCAAAATCCGTATGCTGCGGAACACTTCGACGAGATCGCCTGGAACCAGATGATCGTGAAATGCCTGTTCGTGGAATTGCCGCTCGGCACGATTCACGGGCTCGACGCCCGCGCCAACCCGGAGCTGGCCCGCATGATCGCGGGCCTGGCGCATGAGCGCTGGGCCGCCGGTCGCGACATCTCGCCCGAGGCGTGGCGCTGCGTCGCGCCCTTCGCGTCCCCTGGAAGCGAAGCCGCCGCCGTCCTCGCCGACGCCATCGCCCGCGGAGGCGCGCACCGACGCGCGGCCGCGTTGGCACTGTGGAACCTGCCGCGCGGCGCCGGACGATCCGTCGTCGCCGAAGGAGCCCCCGAACTCGTTCCCGGCCTTGAGTCCGGAACCCTCACGTGGGAGACCCCATGACTGCTCGCTATATCGACCCGCACATCCACATGATTTCCCGCACCACCGACGACTACGCCGCCATGCGCGCGGCGGGCGTGGTGGCCGTGATCGAGCCCGCCTTCTGGGTGGGGCAGCCGCGCACGACGTCAGGAACATTCCTCGACTACTTCGCGTCGCTGGTGGGCTGGGAGCGCTTCCGCGCGTCGCAGTTCGGCATCCGCCATTACTGCACGATGGGGTTGAACTCCAAGGAAGCCAACAACGAGGCCTTGGCCGGGCAGGTGCTTGAGCTTTTGCCCCGCTTCGTCCACAAGGAGGGCGTGGTGGCCGTGGGCGAGATCGGCTACGACGAGATCACGAAGGCGGAGGACAAGGCCTTCCGCGCGCAACTGGAGCTGGCGAAGGAAACGGGCCTCCCGGTCATGATCCACACGCCGCACCGCGACAAGAAGCGCGGCACGACGCTCAGCATGGACGTGATCGTGGAGCACGGCATCGATCCGGGCATGGTGGTCATCGACCACAACAACGAGGAG
>DATAHJ010000267.1:0-2095 GCA_036263275.1 Fibrobacteria bacterium
GTCAGGGACGTCTTGCCGTGGTCCACGTGGCCGATCGTTCCGATGTTCACGTGAGGCTTCGTGCGCTCGAATTTCGCCTTCGACATGATGACCTTCCAGTTCCTTCTGCGGGTTTTTTCGGGCTGCGAGCCGGCTTATCGACCGGCGTTTTCGCTTTTGACCCGGGTTCAACCCTTGTTTTTCAGCTCTTTTTTGGGGCCGTGCTTCTCGTAGGTCAGCACGAAGACACCCAATCCCTTCGACAGGGAGCGGAGCAAAGTAGCATAGCCGAATACCTTCTCCAAGGGTATTTCCAGAAAGATGATTGAGTTATGCCCGTCGGCGTCAATCTTTCGGATAGCCCCCCCGCGGGCGGCCAAATCGGCCAAAACCGCCCCGCAAAATTCCTCGGGGACGATGATTTCCAGGTTCATGATAGGCTCAAAAACCTCGAAATCCGTGTTTTTTAGGCCTTGGATCAGGGAATCGGTGAAAGTTTTGGCCAACAGGGGGGCCGGAATCGGCCGGATTTCCCCTCCCAGCCCGGTGACCCCCACCCGGAGCCCGGCGATCTCCCCCCGGCCCAGGACCCCCTGGACGCAAAAGGCCCGGAAACAGTCCCCCATCACCTCTTCCTCGATGGGCGCCAGGGAGGGGAGGCCCGCAGGGATTTCGATGTGATTTTCGTCCTGATTTTCGACGCTTTCGGCGATGAACGCGACGGTGGCCTCCGCGCCGAACGCGCGCGCGGTGCCTTCGCACGCGCGTCGCAAGCCCGCGCGGGGCCTCTCGAGCAAGCGCACGGACGGCGCGCCGGCGCGCAACGCGCAGCCGTGCTCGACGCGCAGGCGGCGCAGGAATACATCGAGTTGCAGTTCGCCCACCGTGCGCGCGATCCATCCACCCGTCGTGGCGTCCGTCTCGACTTGAATGGAGGGATCGGTCTCCGCCACCGCGCGCAGCACCGCGTTGGCGCGTTCGTAGGATGCCGCGTCCTCAGGCTCGAGGCGCGCTTGAAGGAGAGGACGATAGCCCGCGCCCAGGGCCACGCCGCCGCGGCCGAGGTTCGCGCCGGCGGCGAGCGGACGATCGGTGCGCACGGCGACGATGTCGCCGTCCTCCGGCGCATCCGTCTCCTCAAGCGCTTCGGCGAACACGCGGTAGAAGCTCGCGCCCTTGAGCGCGCGCGCCGCGCGACCGGAATGGATCTTCGCGAGGAAGAACTTGCCCAGCACGGGATGCCACCGCGCCTTGATCACGAAGCCAACGGATCCTTCGGCGTCGCCCGGCACGACGGGCGCGGGCAGCATGCGGTTGATCGCATTCAGCATCTGGCGCACGCCGGCATTGCGCAATGCGGAGCCCGCGCACACGGGCACGCCCGCTCCCGCCATGAGCCCCGCGCGCACGCCGTCGAGCAATGCCGACGGCTCCACGGGAGCGCCCTCGACCCACGCCCGCAGCACGCGGTCATCGTGACGCGAGGCGAACTCGATCAGCGCCTGGCGGTATTTGACGTACTCGTCGTAGCAGTATTCCGGAATCTCTCCGGGCGACAGCGCGCGCGGGCTGCCGGGCTGGCGAAAGAGCGCCGTTTCGTGCGGCACGTCGATCACGGCCTCGATCTCGCCGCCGCGCAGCACGGGAAAGCTCAATACCACCGGCGTCGTCTTGAAGAGCACGCGCATCTGCTCGAGAGCGCGCGCGAAGTCCGCGCCGGGCGCGTCCATCTTGTTCACGAACACCATGGGCGCGACGCCCGCCTTGCGCACCTTCTCCCACGCGGCGAGCGTCTGCGACTCCACGCCGCTCACGCCCGAGACCACCAGCACCGCGCCCTCCACGGCGCGCAGCGCGAAGTCCACCTCGGCGCCGAAGTCCACGTGCCCGGGTGTGTCGAGGAAGGTGGTCCGCACGCCCTTCCACTCGTACGAGGCCACGCCCGCCTCGATCGTGATGCCCCGGCGCTTTTCCTCGTCGAGGTAATCCATGGTCGCCAGGCCCTCGTCGACCTCGCCGGTGACGGGAATGGCGGAGCCGAAATACAGCAGCCGCTCCGAGAGCGTGGTCTTGCCCGCGTTCACGTGCGCGAGGATCGCGATGTTGCGCTTGTTCG
>DATAHJ010000268.1:0-7780 GCA_036263275.1 Fibrobacteria bacterium
CCGATCAAGGGGATCCATCGACCGGATATCCCCTAATGCGCCGACGAAGGAATCGATCTCCTCGCGTTCCAAAAGTCTTCCGTTATGGCCGTCACGCACCACGTCGCTCACGCCCGAGGCGCGCACCGCCACCACCGGCGCGCCTGCGGCCATGGCCTCGGTCACCACGAGGCCTTGGGTTTCGCTTTGGGAAGCGAACACGAAGACGTCGAGCGCTCCGTACAAATCGGCCAGGTCGGCCCCGGCCTGGTTGCCCAGCATCAGGGTGCGGTCGCGCGAAGGATCCGCTTCGAAGCGCGCCTTAAGCTCCTCTTCGGAGGGACCGGTTCCCGCCACCACGAACCATGCTTTCGGCGTACGCGCGAGGAATTTCAATGCGGCATCGCACAAGAAGCCGAGGTTCTTCTCGGGAGCGAGACGACTGACGAATCCCGTGACAAAGGCATCCTTGGGAATGCCGTGACGCGCCCGGAAGGCCGCGCCGTCGCCGGCTCCGAGCGCCTCCACGTCGATGCCGGTTGGAATCACGTCGACGGGCTTCGTCACCCCGCGCCGCAGGAGTTCGTCCCGCACCGACGTGCTGGGCGCGATCACGTGGTCGCACAAGTCGGCATAACCCGCCACCAGCGTGGAGACGAAGCGGCGCATGGCCTCGGAGTCGCCGCCGGGGAGATAGTGCGTGTAGTGCTCGTAGAAGGTGTGGAAGGTGTAGACGAGCGGCGCCTCGCGGCGCGCCGCCAGCCGCAGCGCGGCGGTGCCGAGGAGGAAGGGATGGTGCGAATGGATCACGTCGGGGCTGAACTCATCCACGACATTGGAGAGATAAAACGGGATCGGCAGCTGCACGCTGAAGTCCGTCCCGTTGAAGTTCTGCAGGGCCGGGACGCGGATCACATCCGGATCTTCTTCCTGCCCCTCGAAGGTGGGCGCGACGATCTTCACCTTGTGACCCATGCGGCGATACTGCGCCGCGAAGGTGTCCACCGAGCGCGGCACGCCGCCCGTGAACGGCCGGTAGGTGTTCGTCATCATGAGGATGTTCACAGGTCCACGCCCTCCCTGTTGGAGGTGAAGCGATAAATCCTGCGGTGGAGCCCGGCGTCGACGAGCTCCATCCCCTGCGAGGGAAAGCGCACTTCGACGCGCGGCGCCTCGCCGAACCATTCCCCCGACCACGAGAGTTCGAGCTGGTCGCCCCGGCACGTGAGCGAAGCCGTCACCGGCCCGAAACGCGTGGGCGCCGGCCCGAAGGATGCCTCTCCATCAATGCACCAGGACTCCGAGAGCCCGGCGCCCACCACCAGCACGTCCTCGTATTCTTCCTCGAAGAAAAAGCAGTTGCGGACCATCATGATCCACTCCCCTGCGGCCCAAGCATGCTGGCCATCGCCCATGCAGCCGGTGCCGAGCTGGGGATGGATGGCCTCGGGCCATTGACCCGTGGGGGAGGCGAGCGCCGCCACGGCCTTCATGATGTCGCGGCCGGCGGAACGCCCCTCACGGAGAAGGCCTTGAGCGATATGCAGGCTCAGGTACGGGTTGATGCCCGAATGGCTGATGTCGTGGTAGAAGGCGCCGAGGATGAGGCATTCGCGGCGCAGGTAGTCGAGCGTCGCCGTCGTCCTTTCATCGTCGCGAGGCCAAAGTTGCAAGGGGAAGGCCGCCGCCACCGATCCCACCGCGCCGCTGTCGAGGCGTCGGTAGGGAGAGGCCGGCATCGCGGAGGTTCCGAGCTTGGCCGCCGTGAGGGCCAGGCTGTTGTCGACGGCGCGGGAGAGCGACTCGGCCTCGGAAAGCGCCTCCTCGGCGGCGGCCTCGTTTTCGCTGCCCCCGACCTTCTCCAGCATTTCCGCCGCGAGGCGCAATCCCGCGATGCTCCAGAAATCATCCCAGTAATAGAAGTCGTTCGGGCCCAGGTGCTCGGCGCTGAATCCCGCGGGAAGAAGGCCGTCGTGGCGCCGGCCCGGGGCGTCACGGTCGACGACGCGCTTCCGCCGGATCCAGCGCACGGCCTTGCGGATGGCGACCACCCATGCCGGCTTAGGCGTCGCGTTGAAGAGTCGGCAGTACCGCCCCATCGCCCACAGCACCTGGCCGTTGGAATCCCACTCGCCCTCCTGCGACTTGAAATAACCCGCATGGGTCTGCCCGCGCACGCAATAATCCAGGGCGCGTTCGGAGGGCGCGCGGTGGCCCGCGCACATCAGGGCGTGCACGATGATGGCCGCGTCGCGGTACCAGAAGCGCTTGTAGGTGTAGGGACCCGCGTAGATCGCCTCCGGTGAAAGCAGCACGACCGTGCGGACCGCCGCGTCATAGAGAAAGCGGAAGCGGCCTTCGCCTCCCGAGAGCGGGACAGTGCCCACAAGCGCGGCGTCCCATTTCTCGCGCGCGGTGAAGGTGACGGGAGGCGTTTTCGTGTCTCGCACCAACGGCACGGTCGCGAAGGCCTGGGCCACGCCACCCGGAGGGACGCGGTACAGCGCCGCGCCCGTGGCCATGCCCACCTCGCAGGTCACGTGGGGGCGCAGGTTGAAGTTGCCCGCGCGGAGCGCCGTGAAGACATCGCCGTCGTGATAATGCGACATCAGGTGCTCGTGGGGCGGATGGGAGAAGCGGACCGCATGTTCCTTGTTGATCTCCCAACCCGTCGCTCCGGCCAGCAGCGAGAGGTCGTTGACGAAGCTGATGCCCTCGGGATTATAAGGCCGCAGCGCCAACGCCAGCCATCCTCCCGCGTCGGACTCCGCGCGGATATCCATTCGGCATACGGGCTCGCCGTCGACCACGATCGCCTCGACCGCCATCCGCAGGCGCATGCCCTCCGCCGCCGCCTCAGTGACCACGCGCAGGTTTCCGGCCGTCTCCAGCCGCTGCGTCACGCCTTCCGCGCGCGAGGGCACTAGCGTCCGCCCATCGTCGCCCACGAACCAGGCGTCGAGCGACCAGCTGTCGAAAAACGGCATCAGCAAGCCGCGCGCGTCCACGATGGGGGTTTCCGCGCATCCGGGGTAACCCACTGCCGTCCAGTTCCGTTGGGTCAGGTTGATGTGGGTCATCGAGAAGGCGCGCGGTATGAAGGCGGGATGCCGCGGATCGAATTGACGCCGCACCCACAGCGGCCACACCCAGTCCAAGTTGTGCTGGATCACGTTGTTGTTGATGAATCCGCGCGCGTGCAGCACGGCACCGGCACGCAGGAGCTCCACCGGCGCGCGCGTGGCGGCGGGCTGCGCGAAGGAATCCAGCCGGGCCAGGAGCGCGATGGGATCGATGAAACCCTTGCGGCGCGCCACATACCGCACCATGTATTTCCAAGGAAGCCATTTAAGCCACATGGGGTCCTCCCCTTTCTTCGGGCCGCAGGATGATGTCCGCCACGACCGGGAAATGATCCGAAGCCATCATGGCCAGGTTGAAAGAAGGGACCTGCACCTGCCTCACCGCGAGCGGCGCGCTGACGAGAATATGGTCGAGCCGCGCCAACGGGAGGCGCGTGAACCACGTGTTGGCAGGCCGGCGCTTGGGCGACGCGAGCTGGCAGTCGACGAGGTCGCGCTTCAAGGCGCGGTAGGCCGGCGAACGCGGCCCGCAATTCAAGTCGCCGCATATGACAAGCGGGGTCTTCGCCGGACGCGATCCCAGCCAGCGGTCGCCCCAAAGCGCCCGCGCCTGCGCGATACGCTCGCGCGGCCACAGGCCGAGATGGGTGTTCAGCACTTGCACCGGGAATCCGTCGACATCCACCTCAACCCACAGCCCGCCGCGCTGTTCCGCGCCGCGGCGGCCCGCCAGCGAGGGAAGGCCTCCGGCGCGCAGGAGACGCATGGGATACCGGCTCAGGATCGCGTTGCCGAACTGCTCGTCGTCCAGCTCGCGCACCGCGTGGAAGTGGTATTCATACTGCAGGAGTTCGGCGATACGCTTGGCCTGGTGCAACCCACCGGTGCGCGGATGGCCCGCTTCCAGTTCCTGCAGCGCCACGACGTCGGGATGGTAATGCGCGATCACGCCCGCGATGCGACGCGGGTCGTGGCGGCGATCCAGGCCGATGCACGAATGCACGTTGTAGGTCATCACGCGCAGCTCGGGGCGCGCGGCGTGCGACGCGGGCGCCTGATCATGGACGGCCTTGTGCACGATTGCCGGAGAGGGCTGCCGCCCCGTGAAAACCATCGCCGCGCGATGCAAGTCCACGGGACGGAGCCCGCCCAAGGGAAGCAGTTCCCGCTCGAGATAACGCGGAAGGACTACAAAGGCCGAGCACTCTTCCGGGCTGATTCCACCGTGCGATCCGTTCTCGAGGGCGAAGGTCACCGGGCGCTCGATGCCATGCTTCCAACCGAAAAGCGCCAAGTCGCCCGCGTCGGCATGCTTGCGGAGGCGCTCCAGGTCCTCCAGGACCTGTTCGCGAAAGGGATGGTTTCCCAGGAGGGATTCCGCATCCCGATGAAGGATGAACTCTCCTTCCTTCGTCCAGCCGCGCAGCGGCTCGGAAGACGATTCCAGCGCCATCGGCACTTGGCCCTCTTCCACCAGCCGCCGCGCCAGCGCCGCGCGCCGCGCAGGATCGTGCTCCCCGAGGTACACGAGGGCCAACGGCCCGAAGTCCGCGACGATGGGAAACGCGGGCGCTCCTGCGGCCGGCTTCTCCGCCGGAAAAAGCCTCTGCAGCTTGCGCCCGCCAAGGAGGCGTGCGCGCAGCATGGCGGCGTCCCCTTCCTTCTTGTCCTCCGGCGCGGGATCGCCATGCCAATAATCCCACACCGCCTCGCCGAGGCTTCGCCCCGTCGTGCGGCGATAGGGGTAAGAATGAATCTGTCCATGGTCGGAATAAACCCAGACCTCGTATTGGCGGCGGCGCGAAACCTTGGCCGCCCTCCACACGCGCTTTATCGAATCGTCGATTCCCTTCAGCGTCCAGTGCGCGAATGCCGAGTCCGGACCGCGGCGATGCGCCTGCTCGTCGTACCCCACGAAGTTCAGGTGGACGATGGGCATGCCCCGCGCCACGTCCATCTTCGCGGCCTCGGTGATCCACTCGCGCAGCAGGATGCACACGCACATGCGGGAGAAGATGAACTTCAGCTCCTCGCCGGCCTGCTCGCCGCGGCGAATGCCCTTCACCGCGTCCCAGAAGGCGACGCCCAGCTCCGCGAAGCCATAGGCCGCAGCGCGCGCGAAGCCATAGGCGTGCAGGAGGGCGAGCAGGACCAGGAGGGCAGGCCCCGGCGCCTTCGTGGAATTGCCCCATCCCAGCGACGCGAAACACCAGCGCGCCTCGCTGGCCCCGCCCGTATAGATGTTGCTGTACGAGGTTCCGCCCTTGAGGAGCGGTTCCCCCTTGCTCGCGAGTTCGGCCTCCACCCGGCGCGCCATGTCCCCCTCGAACATCTTGCACAGCCGCCCGCACTCGCGATTGAAGAACCCGAACGCCGGCACCGCGCCGGGCACCCCGTAGAAGAGCTCCCCCTGCATCGCGGGAGTGTTGGAAGGCAGCCCGGAGTAAAGGCGACGCGCCTCGTAATGCTCGCGCTTCAGCAGGCGCGCCAGGAAGGGCATCTCTTTCTTCTTGAGGGCGCGTTGCAACTCGAGGTGCGAGAAGCCGTCGATCTGGATCATCACGAGCCCGGGCGCGCCGTCGTCGGCGAAACGCGGAAGCTTAAGCAGGCGCGACGCCCACTCGCTGCGGCTGAACAGGCTGCGCGCGCGCCGCCAACGGGAATGCCAGCGGCTGATCACCCCGGATCCCCCGCGCCGTCGCTCATTTCGTCAAGCGCCGCTTCCTTCGCCTCTTCACGTATCGCTTCAATCCGGGAAGCGCGACGAAGTTCCGCGCGCGCCTTCCAGCCGGCCCATACCAGCATCACCGCGGCCACCGCGAGTCCCGCGAGCGCCCCGCCCCACCGTCCCTTGGCGGAAAAGTCCGGATGGGCGAGCGAGGCCAAGTCCGAAGCGAGCGCCCCTGCCGACACGCTGATCAGCGTGACGGGAATGATGCCGAGGAACGTTCCCCAGAAGAAAGCGCCGAAGGGAAAGCGGACCCAGCCGAAGAAATAATTGGACAACTTGAAGGGGAAGAATGGAATGAGGCGCGAGGAAAGCACCACCTTCCAGCCTCCGCCCATCACGACGCGCCGGAAGGTCGCGAAGCGGCCCGAAGGTTCGCAGGGCGGGGCGGCCAATTCCCTGGGACTCCTTGACGCGCGCGCCAGCCGCGCAAGGCCGTAGGCCACGACCGATCCCGCCGTCGTCCCCACCACCGCCACGCCCGTCCCCATCGTGGTCCCGTAAAGGAACCCCGCCACCATCGTGAAAAAGGGGCCGGGAATCGCGAGCAGCACCTGCAGCGCCTGCAGGATGAGCAGCCACAGCACCGCCTCCGCCCCGCGCGCCTGGATCCAGGCCACCATGGCCGGAAACACTGCGCCCCAATCGGGATGGTGCCGCATGAGATAAACGACGCCGCCAAGCGCGATTATGAAAATCGCGACCCCCATCCTATTCCGGGCGAAATGGCGCCTCCAGCTGGTGTTCATCTTCATTCAGAATACCACGGTGAAGGGGCCGGAAGTGTTTCAAATGGTAAAGCGGTTGGCTTGCGCGCGTTTCCGGCGGTACAATAATGACGAAAGGACGCCGCATGAAGCGCTTCATCCGATCATTGAAAGAGTTTGTGTCGCGCTCCGACGCGCGCCTCTGGACGCTTCTGGGGCGCATCCACGGCGCGCAACGTTTCCTGCGGCTCCTGGCCGCCGCGTTCCGCGAATGGACGCATGACGACGCCTCCCGCCTCGCGGCCTCCGTCGCCTACTACACCATCTTCTCGCTCGCCCCGCTCCTCGTCATCGCCATCGCCGTCGCCGGATTCTTCTTCGGCGAGACGCATGCGCGCGACGAAATCCTCGCGCAGATGACCGACCTCCTCGGACGCTCGGGCGCGGCGTACCTGCGCACGCTCCTCGACACGTCCTGGAATCCCGCCACCGGAGTCCTCGCCACCGCCATCGGAGTCGTGGTCCTGCTCCTGGGCGCGACCGGAGCCTTCGCGCACCTGCAGGAAGCGCTCAACCTCATGTGGGAAGTCGAGGCCCCCAAGCGCTCGGGGCTTTGGGCCTACCTGCGCCGGCGGCTGATCTCGTTCTCCCTCGTCCTCACCGTCGGCTTCCTGCTGCTCGTGTCCCTCGTGCTCAGCGCCACGCTTTCCGCCGCAGGCAAGTTCGTCGGCGGCGTGCTGCCGCCCTACTTCCCGCTCCTCAGCCTCCTGAGCTGGGCCGCCTCGTTCGCCGTCACCACCGTCCTCTTCGCCGCCATCTACAAGATCCTGCCTGACGCCAAGGTCCGTTGGAAGAACGTCTGGCTGGGAGCCATCCTCGCCGCGCTGATGTTCTCGCTCGGGCGCTACCTCATCGGCCTGTACCTCGGCCGCAGCTCACTGGGATCCGCCTACGGCGCGGCCGGCTCGTTCGTCATCATCCTGCTCTGGATCTACTACTCGGCGCAAATCCTTTTCTTCGGGGCAGAGTTCACCCAGGTCTCGGCGCGATTCGATCGTGAGGAACGTGAACGCAAGGTTGGGGGGTTACGAGCTCCTGACAAGGCTTCGTCGGGATGACCTGTCGCGAGCCACGGCTTGGCCAAAACCTGAAACGAAAAAAGCCCCGCCGGGTGTTTCCTGGCGGGGCTTTTTGATAGAGACCTTGGCGCGGACCGACTCTCCCGCGGAAAATGCCCGCAGTACCATGGGCGCGAAGAGGCTTAACTTCCGTGTTCGGGATGG
>DATAHJ010000269.1:0-3630 GCA_036263275.1 Fibrobacteria bacterium
CCAGCTTCCCCGCCTTGTCCAGTTTGCTGCCGGCGGCCTCGCCGGCCAGAAGGGCCGTCGTCTTCTTCGATACCGAGTCGCTCACCTTCGCCCCGGCGTTCTCGAGCGCTTCGCGGGCCTCGTCGCGGCTCCACGAAGGGAGGGTTCCCGTGATCACCCATGTCTGGCCGGTCAGAGGTTGCTCGCCGGTTGGCGCATCGTAGTCGACCTTGAGTCCGGCCTTCTCCAAGCGGTCCAAAAGGTTCAGGGCTTTCGCATCGTGGAAGTAGTCGAAGAGGCTTTGGGCGATGCGGCCCCCAACATCGGGAGCCGTCGCGAAGTCCTCGAGCGTGGCGGCCTTCAGGTGGTCGAGTGAGCCGAAGTGGCGGGCCAAGGCCTTGGCCGTGGTCTTGCCCACGAAGCGGATGCCCAGCCCGAAGAGCAGCCGGTCGAGGCCGCGCGCCTTGCTTTCCTCCAGCGAGGCGACCACGCGCTGGGCGGACTTCTCGGCCATGCGATCCAGGCCTTCGAGGTCCTCCACCTTCAGCGAATAGAGATCGGCCGTATCCTTCACCTTGCCGGACTCCAGCAGCGCGTCCATCAGCGCGGGGCCAAGGTGCTCGATGTTCATGGCTCCGCGGCTGCCGAAGTGCAGCATCGCGCGCTGCACCTGCGCCGGGCACTGCAAGTTGTCGCAGCGCCAAGCGACCTCTTCCTCGACCTTCGAAAGCTCCTCGCCGCACACGGGGCACACCGAAGGCGGCTCGATGGCCTTATGTCCCTTGGGCCGCTTCTCCGGCACCGCGGCGGTGACCTTCGGGATGATCTCGCCGCCCTTCTCCACGCGCACCACGTCGGGCACGCGCAGGCCCAGCCGCGCGATCTCGTCGAAGTTGTGCAGCGTCGCGCGCTTCACCGTCGTGCCGCCCAGCTGGACGGGCTTGAGGTTCGCGACCGGCGTCACCACGCCGGTGCGGCCCACCTGGAAGCTCACCGATTCCAGCACCGTTTCCGCCGCCTCGGCCTTGTACTTGTAGGCGATCACCCACTTCGGGCTCTTGGCCGTGCGGCCCAGCTGCGATTGCTGGCGAAGCGAATCCACCTTCACCACCACGCCGTCGATGAGGTAGGGGAGATCGTCGCGCAGCTTCTCCCACCTGGCGCAAGTGGCCATCACCGCGTCCACGTCATGCACCCGTTCGCGAAGGGAATTGACGGGGAATCCCGCCGCCTTCAGTCGTTCCAGGTTTTCCCAGTGGCTTCCGTCGTGTGCACGGATCGCAGCGTCCTCCAGCAGGATCGCGTAGGCAAAGAAGGAGAGCGGCCGCTCGGCGGCCTCGGCAGGATCCTTCAGCTTCAGGCTTCCGGAGGCCGTGTTGCGCGGGTTCTGCAGTTCCTTCCCGTGCACGCGCGTCGAATACTCGTTGTATTTCAGGAAATCGCCCACGGTCATGTAGACCTCGCCGCGCACCTCCACGCGCCCCGCGGGCCAATCCTTGGGCAGCATGCGCGGGATGCTCGCGATCGTCAGGATGTTGCGCGTCACGTCATCCCCCTGCACGCCGTCACCCCGTGTCACGCCCAGCGCGAGCTTGCGATCCTCGTACACGAGCGACATCGCCACGCCGTCGATCTTGGGCTCGCACACGTACGCCAGCGCGTCCCCGGGCACCTTCTCCGTCACCTGCCGGTGGAAGTCGCGCACCTCTTCCTCGGAATAGGTGTTCTGGATCGAGAGCATGGGAAAGAGGTGGGCGATCTTCCGGAAGCCGCCGGATTTTCCGGTTTCCTCCGCGCCCTGTCCTTCGCCGTCGCTGTCGGCGTCCCCGATGTCCGAGCCCACCCGCTGGGTGGGGGAGTCGGGCGTGCGCAAGGACGGGTGGGCTTCTTCGAGGTCCTCGAGCTCCCGCAGCAGCCGGTCGAACTCGACGTCCGGCATGACCGGGGCGCTCTTGACATAGTACGCGGCGTTGGCCGCCTCGAGAATCTTGCGCAACTCCGCCGCCCGCGCGGCGGCCGCCTCGGGCACGGCGGCAAGCGACTTCGGGGGCGCGGATTTCCGGGGTTTCTTCGGAGCGGTCATGACGGGGGAAAGGTATCTTTTGGCCCCATGTCCTCCATCCTCGACCTCGTCGGCAATACCCCCATGGTGGAGCTCAGCCGGCTCCAGCCCAATCCTCGGGTCAAGCTCTACGCCAAGCTCGAAGGCAATAATCCCGGGGGGTCCGTGAAGGACCGTCCGGCCAAGTCCATGATCCTCAAGGCGGTCGAGCGCGGCACCCTCAAGCCGGGCATGAAGCTCGTGGAGCCCACGTCCGGCAACACCGGCATCGCCTTGGCGATGATCGCCGCGGTGGCCGGCTACGAAATGCACCTCGTCATGCCCGAGAGCGCCACGGCGGAGCGCGTGCGCACCATGCGGGCCTATGGCGCGGTCGTACACTTGACTCCTGCGGACAAGGGCATGGAAGGCACCATCGACTACGCCCGCGCGATGGTTGCTCGTGGCGGTTTCGTGATGCTCGACCAGTTCTCCAATCCCGATAATCCGCTCGCGCACTATGAGACCACCGGCCCGGAGATCTGGCGCGACACGGAAGGCAAGGTCACGCACTTCGTCTCCTCGATGGGCACCACGGGCACCATCATGGGCTGCTCGCGCTATCTCAAGGAAGTCTCGCCCTCGGTGCAAATCATCGGGGCGCACCCTTCGGAAGGCTCGTGCATCCCCGGCATCCGCAAGTGGCCCAAGGAATACCTGCCGAAGATCTTCGAGGAAAAGCGTGTCGACCGTATTCTCGAAGTGACCCAAGCCCAGGCCGAGACCATGGCGCGCGCCTTGGCGGCGCGTGAAGGCGTGTTCGCGGGCATCTCCTCGGGTGGCGTGGTGCACGCCGCGCTCGAGGTCTGCAAGGGCCTCGAACAAGGTGTCGTCGTGTGCATCATCTGCGATCGCGGCGACCGTTACCTCAGTGCATCGGTATTTGGATAGGATCCGTTGGGGGCGCAACAGGCTGCGCCCTTACACGACGTCCCGACGCGCCCTACCGTCCGAACAAACCCCGCAGGAAATCTCCGTTCCCCAGCAGCGATCCGAGGTCGATCTGCTGCGTTTCGTGCACGGCGTTGCGGATGCGGCGCATGCCGAAAATCCTGGGCGCCACGACGTCACCCGTGATGAGGACTTCGCCCTTGCCCGCGCGCCGCATGCGCGACAGGGCCCTGTTCCAGGCCGCCGGAGGCACTGCCACGTAGAGGTCGAACCGCGTGGTGTCGCGCGCGGCGAACTCGAGGCGGCCGGGATCGGCAAGGCGCGCCAGCGTGTCGCCCGCCATCACGGCCCAGAGCTTGAGGCTCTCCAGTCGCAGCTTCTTGCCGCCGGGGTTGGCGGCGGCGACCGACACGCGCCACAGCGCGTCGTTGTTTTGGAACCCCTGGAAGGCCAGGTCGGTGACCTCGAACTTGCAGCGCTTCCAGTCGGCGGCGGTGGTCACCCCGCAGCCCGTCAGGGCCAAGGATGATAACGTAATCGTGACGAGGAAAAAATGATTCAGACGGGACATTCCGGAAAACATACCAAGAAACCGGAATTTCCCCTTTTAGCACCAAATGACAATTTTGCGGGACAAATTGACATGCTAAACAGAAGGT
>DATAHJ010000270.1:0-10250 GCA_036263275.1 Fibrobacteria bacterium
CCATTCGGTAGGCCTGCGTGACGGGCACCGTGCTGTCGGCCGTGCCGTGCGCCAAGAACACGGGAGGATCGTCGCTGTCGACATAGGCGGCCGGGCTCGCATGACGCGCGGCCACGGGGCAATCCGGCACCGGGCAACCGAGCAGTTGGCTGATGGAAGAGCCGCGCTTCCACCGGCGCGGATGGAACTCGAGAAAATCCGTGGGCGCGTGATACATCACCACCGCCCCTACTTTCGTGGGTGCGGGCGTCGCGCCCGAATCCACGCCCACGCGCCCGTCGAGGCTGTCAGCGGGAGTGGTCAGCCCGAGCAAGGCCGCGAGTTGCCCGCCGGCCGAGGTGCCCCAAGCCGCGCCGCGCGCGCTGTCGAGGTTCAGCGAATCGACGTGAGCGCGCAGCCAGCGCAGCGCCGCCTTCGCGTCATGAATTTGCGCGGGCCAAGGCGCTGAGGCGCTGAGGCGATAGTCCGCGCTGATCACGGCATAGCCCGAATCAAGCAGATACATCGCAGGACACGGGTCCGCGCGCGTTCCGCCGCGCCAGCCGCCGCCGTGCAACCAGAGCACAAAGGGCATCGGGGGCAAGGCCTCAAAGGCGCGCAGCCCTCCCGAAGTATCGGGACGCCGGTTCGGCGGAAGGTAGAGATCGAGTTTCAGGTCGGTGGTGTCGATACGGGCATAAATGAAAGTTGCGTCGGGAAGGCGTCCCGGAACAATCGGTACCGTGTCGGATGAAGCAACATGCGTGGTATCGGGAACGACGCGCACCGTATCCTGCGCCGACGCGAAGGCCGCGAGCAGCAGGACGAAGAGAAACGCGGGAAGCGCCGGGCGGGACATGGAACTCCGTGCGGGCGAAACGAAGGAGGAAGCGCCCGGCCTAAAAATACTTCGGACGATCACGCGCGCGCCGCGGCGTACGCGGATGCCACCGCGTCGGCCACCGGTGCGATCTCCTCGGCCATGTTCCCGAAGCCGAGCGAAAACCGCAGCGACGACACCGCGTCCTCGGGCGAGCGGCCCATGGCCAGCAGCGCCTCCGAGGGCTTCACCGAACCCGAGGCGCACGCCGATCCCGCCGAGACCGCGATGCCGCGCAAGTCGAGCGCCATCACCATCACGTCGCCCCTTGCGCCCGGAAACGTCGCGTGCAACGTGTTGCCGAGGCGGGGGGTTTTCTCCGCGGTCACCCGCATGTCCGGTATTCTCTCGCTGAGCGCGCCCTGCAGCGCGTCGCGCAGGGCCGCGACGCGCCCGCGTTCGGCGTCGCCATGACGGCGCCACCATGCGGCGGCGGCCCCGAAGCCCGCGATGCCGGGCACGTTCTCGGTGCCGCCGCGCAGGGCGCGCTCCTGTCCTCCGCCGCGCAGGAGCGGCTCGACGCGCGCTCCCTTGCGGACGTACAGGGCGCCCGTGCCCTTGGGCCCGCCGATCTTGTGCGCGACGATCGGCGCGAGGTCGACGGGCAGCGCGGCGAGGTTCACGAGGCTTTTGCCCAGCGACTGGATCATGTCGGAGAATAAGACGATGTCGCGACCGCCCTGCTTGAGCAGCGCGCCGATCTCCGCGATGGGCTGCAGCGTGCCCACTTCGTTCTGTGCGGCCATGACAACACACAAGCTCGTATCGGCGCGCAGGGCCGCCTCCACCGCATTCGGATGCACGACGCCGTCGGCGTCGGGCTTCACCCACGTGATCTCCCAACCCTCGCCCTCGAGAGACGCCACGGCGGACTTCACCGCGGAGTGCTCGAATGCCGTGGCGACGATGTGTCCCGGCCGCCCCCTCGAAGCCGTGAGCGAGCGCGCCGCGCCGAGCACGCCGAAGGCGCAGGCCTCGGTGCCGCCGCCGGTGAACACGATCTCGTGCGGCGCGGCACCCGTGAGTTCGGCCACCTGCTCGCGCGCGGTCTCCACGACCGCGCGCGCCGCGCGGCCGGGGGCGTGCAGGCTGGAAGGATTGGCCCAGGCCTTTTCCGCCGCGCGGGTCATGGCCTCCAGCGCCTCGGGCAGGAGGCGCGTGGTGGCGTTGTGGTCGAGGTAATGCGTCATGGAGGTGAGGAATCTAGAATCGGGACGGCGAAGCCGAATCCTTGTAGATTACGCCCCAACTTTCCCCGGAGTCCGTCATGAAAATCCAATCCGTCCTCGCTTCTTCCCTCGTCCTGGCCTTCGCCCTCTCGTTCTCCGCCGCGCCCGCGCTCGCCAACGAAAACGAGGCTGCCGCGCAGGAGATCACCACGACGAAGGCGCATCACGGGGACAAGGCCTGCTGCCGCAAGAAGGACGATGCGCAGTGCCGCAAGGATTCCGCCGTCATGGACTCCGCGTGCGCCAAGATGGACAAGGAGCACTGCCGGAAGCACAAGGAGCGCTGCGAGCGCGACTCATCGTGGGCGGCCGATTCCTCCGTGTGCTGCAAGAAGCATGTGGCCGGTGAGACGAAGGCTTGCTGCAAGAAGCACGCGATGGGCTACAAGAAGGCCTGCTGCAAGAAGTCCGAGGCCGCCACGAAGAAGTGACGCCGGTCGGATTCCCGCGTCCTCGAAGGGCCCCCGTTTAACGGGGGCTTTTTTTGGCCCCTACTCCCCCGCAGAAAACCGAACAGTTCGGCGATTTCGAAGAAAACCCATGAATTCTCCGGAATTTCCCCGAAAAATATTTTTACAAAGGTATTGACCTAAGTAATTTTCCGCAATATATTAAGGTCAATGCCTAACCAAATCGCCACCCCGGGAACCGACGCGACGGACTTGAACCGCGTGTTCAAAGCCCTCTCGGACCCCACGCGCCGCACCGTGGTGCACCGCCTCGCGCTGGGCCCGGCGGCGGTGAAGGAACTGGCCGCGTCGTTCGAGATGGCGCTGCCCTCCTTCATGCAGCACCTCGACGTGCTGGAGGAGTGCGGGCTGGTGGCGTCGGAGAAGACGGGGCGCACGCGCACCTATCGCCTCTCGCCCAAGCCCCTGCAGGAGGTGGAGGATTGGATGGTCGCCCAACGCGCCATCTGGAACCAGCGCCTCAACCAGCTCGATTCCTATCTCGACCGGCTTTATCGCGAACGATTGTCACACACCCAACACCCGGAGAACGAACCATGAACAAGATCCACGTCGAAACCACCGTCAAGGCGCCGATCGCGCGCGTCTGGGAAGCCTACACCACGCCCGCCGACATCACGCAGTGGAACGTCGGGCACCCGGACTGGCACACTCCTTCCGCCAGCGTGGACCTGCGCGAAGGCGGGGCCTTCTCTTCGCGCATGGAGGCGAAGGACGGCAGCATGGGCTTCGACTTCGCCGGGACCTACACGAAGGTCGAAACGCACCGCCGGATCGATTCGCTCTTCGGTGACCGCACTTCGACCGTCCTGTTCACCGAAGGCCCGGACGGAGTAACCGTGGGCGTCGACTTCGACGCGGAGACGCAGAATCCCGAGGAGATGCAGCGCGCCGGATGGCAGGGCATCCTCGACAACTTCAAGAAGCACGTGGAAGGCAAATGATGAATGAGGGAATGAGGGAATGATGAAATGATGAAAACGATCGGCGAGGCAGTGGCCCCGTCTTCTCTTGAAGCTCATCCCGTCCACTTCCCCATCCTCTTCGCTTGTCCCGCTCCATACCACCCATCACTCCATCTTTTCATCATTCCATCATTTTCTCCTCTCGCACCGGAGTCCCCATGACCGCCATCAACCCCGCCACCGATCTCGTCCTGGAGCGCTTCGTCGACGTGCCGCCCGAGCTCGTCTACGAGGCTTGGACCACGCCCGAGCATATCATGCACTGGTTCACGCCCGCGCCGTGGAAGACCGTCGCCTGCGAGCTCGACCTGCGCCCGGGCGGCAAGTTCAACAGCGTGATGCTTTCGCCCGAGGGCCAGGAGTTCCCGAACTTCGGCTGCGTGCTCGAGGCGATTCCGAACCGCAAGCTCGTCTTCACCGACACGCTGACGGAAGGCTACCGTCCTTCGGCCAACCCGTTCTTCGTCGCCACCGTCGAGATCATTCCCGAGGGCACCGGCACGCGCTACCGCGCGACGGCGGTCCACAAGGACGAGGAGACGCGCAAGAAGCACGAGGACATGGGCTTTCACGAAGGCTGGGGCAAGGCGTTGGAGCAGCTGGTGGAATACGCGAAGACGAAGATGGGGAAGTAAGGGGGGTTCTTCGGAAGCCACCGTTCGTTCGGGATCCTTCGGCATCCAGGGATTGGGGCCGAAGGATTTTCGGGCGTGTGTTACCTTGCACGGATCGCATGAGATATTTCAGTGTCCCGGCACTCTTTCTATGCGTCGCCTCCGCGATCGCTGTTCATGCCGAGGGCTACGCGCCTTGGCCATTGATCCTGATGGGTGGCGGCGTCGACAAGCAGCTATCGGGTCCGGGACCTTACCGGGAACGTGAAACCAGTGTTGTACTCGAAGGTTCGGTCTACCGTATCCGCCGCCCCCTCAGCACCTGGAATGTCCTGACCCCCGGTTTCTATGCGGGCATTGAATTCGGTGATCTCGCGGCTCGCCCGTATCTGGGAGTTTCGGAATGGCTGCTGGGAATCGGCCGTGTTCCGGTTCTCAACTTCGGAGCCTCCTCTTGCGTCATGACCGAGATCAGCCGCTACAAGGCCTACTACGCGGACGTGGGAGCGGAAGCTTCCGTCTGGATGGGAACTCCAGTCGGCACGCTCAAGCTGAGCGAACGTTTCATGCTTCAGGATCCGCCGCAGACCCGGCTCGTTTATCTGATCAAGCTCATCGCCCCCATGGACCCAGTCCGGAATTGACGCCCTGATCCCGAAAACTCCCAAAACCGGGGTTTTACTTCCCTCCGTTCCGACTTTGTAGCCTGCTTCCTCACCCCGTGAAGGAGTCCCGCATGACCTTGTCCCGCCTCTCCCCTCTTTTCGCCTGCATCGCCTTGGCCACGCTCGCCTCGGCCGCTCCCGCCTCGAAAGTGATCACCCTGCGCATGGCCGAGGCCAACGGCCCCGGCGACGCCGCCGGGACGATCACCGTCACCGAGTCGAAGTACGGCCTCGTCTTCCTGCCCGCTCTCAGCGGTTTGCCTCCAGGCTTGCATGGCTTCCACGTCCACGAGAACGGAAGCTGCGATGCGGCGATGAAGGATGGGAAGATGACGCCCGCCGCGGCGGCGGGCGGGCATTACGATCCAAAGAAGACGGGGAAGCACGACTCCCCCTGGGGCGACGGCCACCTGGGCGATCTGCCGGCGCTGTACGTGGACAAGGACGGGAAGGCGACGAATCCGGTGCTGGCACCGCGCCTGAAGATGAAGGACCTGAAGGGCCGTTCACTCATGGTGCACGCGGGCGGGGATAATCATGCGGATCATCCGATGCCCGTGGGCGGCGGCGGGGCGCGGATCGCGTGCGGGGTGGTGGAGTAGGGCTTATCCCGAATCCATGAGCCGGCGCGCGGGATTCAGCGCGCAGGCTGGTGGCGGTCAACTTCGGAAACCGGGATCCCCTTCTCTTCCAGTACCCGATTTCTTAGGAGAACACCAAACACGGCAAGCACGTCCTCAAGCAGGTTGCCTCGATTGTAGGCTTCCAGCTTGACCGCTACGAGTTCGTCTTCGTTCAGGCACTTCTCGAACTCTGCACGGGCGATGCGCATGCATGCCATCTGGATGTCGTATGCGTTCTTGGCGGAAATGATTTCCGGATGATTCTTCAACGAAGGATAGCAGCGCTCCAGAATCGAGGGTGCCTTGATTTTCGCAGAGATGTCCCGCCCCACATCGGTTAGGCTGATCGGGCTGTAGGCCTGGACGGCCCGGTTCGGATTGACATGCTGATAGATGAGATCGACTTTGGCCTCAAGGCGAGTGACCTTCTCGGTCAAGGGCGCGATGCCGTCGAGCTTTTCACCGTGACTGGCGAAGCGTTCGGTCCACCGGCCGCCGCGGTAGAGGATCCAACCCGAAAGCGCAATAAGGGCCAGCAGGATGAAGACGCTGCTGTTGAGTTGATCGATCAACTTCGAAAAAACGATTTCCACGTTTCACCTCTGAATGTAAATGTTGTCAAAAGACATCCGAATGTCCAGATGCACAGAGGGCAAAATGCATGCCACGCATGACTGATGATTCATGGCTGCGATTCTGACACGAATTCCAAAGCGCCGCACGGGACGGGATGAAAATCGGCACCTGAAACCAGTACCGCAGTCGTGAGAGATTTTCCGATTCGCCTAGGCGCGACTCGCCCGGAAACGCTTACGTTCGTCTCCCGATCTTCGCCACCACCCACTCCGCCCCGAGGTTCTTTAGACCGAGGCCCAGCAGCAGCTTCGACCACGGCGACTTCGCCACCGTCAAAAGGGTCTCCACCACATAGCCCTCCTCCGCGCACAACGTGCGGAAGTCATCCAGGCTGAAGAGGTGGATGTTGGGAGTGTCATACCAATGATGCGGCAACGCGCGCGAGACTGGCATCGTGCCCGCACGCAAAAGCGCCAGGCGATTGCCGATATGCCCGAAATTCGGAAACGCCACGATGGCCTTGGGCGCCACGCGCAGAATTTCCTTGAGCACCTTGCGCGGCCGCTTCATCTCCTGCAGCGTGCGGTTCAGAACCGCGTAGTCGAAGGCGTCATTGTCGAAGAACGCCAGGCCGCGATCCACGTCCGCCTGCACCACGGGAACGTTCTTGCGCAGGCACTGCACCACGTGGTGCAGCTCGCGGTCGATGCCCACACCGGTCACGTCGCGCGCCCAGAAAAGCGCATCCACAAAAGACCCATCGCCGCAGCCCAGGTCGAGGATGTGGCTGCCCGGCTTGACGAGATTCGCCAGCGCCTCGAACTCCACCGACGCGCCGCCGTTGCGCACGCGGCGCGGCAGCGGACGCGGCGCGTTCAGCACCGGCTGATGCAGAAAGCCGCGGATCACGTTCGAGAGATGCTCCACCTCCAGCAGGAAGGCATCGTGGCCATAGGGCGAGCTCAACTCCGCCACCGAGGCCACCTTCTTCAGGCCGAGAAGAACCTTGCCGAGTTCGTGCGTCTGCTCGGGCGGAAAGAGCCAATCCGAAGACAGCGCCACCAGGAGGAACTCCGCCTGCGAGCCGCGAAACGCGTTCTCCAACGAACCATAGCGCGACTCGAGGTCGAACTGATCCATCGCCCAGGTGATGTGCAGGTACGAGTTCGCGTCGAAGCGCTGCACGAAGGACGTGCCCTGATGGTTCAGGTAGCTCTCCACCTCGAAGCCCGTCTCGAAGGCCGCCGAGTCGGCGCCCTCCCTCTTGTTGCGCCCGAACTTCTCATGCATCGACAGCGCCGAGAGGTACGTCAGGTGCCCGATCATGCGCGCGTAGGCCAAGCCTCCGTCCGGGCTGTCGGGTTTACCGTAATAATCGCCGCCGTGGAAATGCGCGTCGTTCACGATCGCCTTGCGGCCGATCACCTCGAAGCCCAGCGCCTGCGCGGAAAGATTCGGCGCGGCCGCGATGCACAGGCACTTGCGCAGCTTGGCCGGAAAGCTCACCGACCACTGCAACGCCTGCATGCCGCCCATGCTCCCGCCGATCACCGCCTCCAGCACGTCGACGCCCAGGTGCTCGACCAAAAGCCGCTGCGCGCGCACCATGTCCTCCACCGTGATCCGGGGGAAGGCCGCGCCGTAGGGCTTGCCCGTAGACGGATCGAGGGATGAGGGGCCCGTGGTGCCCTTGCAACCGCCCAGCATGTTCTGCGCGATCACGAAATAACGATCGGTGTCGATGGCCTTGCCGGGCCCGATCATGTCGTCCCACCAGCCGGGCTTCTTGTCGCCCTCGTGCCAGCCCGCCGCATGCGCGTCGGTGGTCAGCGGCGAGCAGATGAAGATGGCGTTGGAGGCGTCGGCGTTCAGCTTCCCGTAAGTCTCGTAGGCGATCTCCAGCCGCCTCAGCGAAGCGCCCGAGGAGAGCACGAAGCCCTCCGGCGGCAACGCGATTTCCGCGACGCGGGTCTGGACGATCAGCCTGTTTTCAGCAGTGGACATGATTGGGGGTAAATCTAGATTCCCGCCATGCCCGAACTCCCCGAAGTCGAGACCATCCGCCGCGCCCTGGTGAAGCCCCTCGAGGGCCGCCGCATCGCCTCGGCCGAACTGCGTCTCCCCCGCCTCCTGCTGGGCTTCCCGGCATCGGACTTCGCCGCGAAGCTCAAGGGCCAGACCATCCGCCGTGTCATCCGGCGGGGCAAGTACCTCATCCTCGAACTCTCGAAGGACTCGCTCATCGTGCATCTGGGAATGACCGGGCAGCTCACGAGCGCAGAAAGGGACGCCGAAGAAAACCCCCATTTCTTGCGTACCGTGACGGGGCTGCAAAAACCCCAAGGCGCGCACCCGGTCGACAAGCACACCCACCTCGTGCTGCATCTTGCGCGCGAGGGGCGGCTCATGTTCCGCGACCCGCGCACCTTCGGCAAGCTGCTGCTCGTGCCCGGCAAATCGTGGCCCGAGCATCCGCGGCTGCGCAAGCTCGGCCCGGAGCCTCTGGAGATGAAGGTCGCGGAAGTCGCGAAGACGTTCCCGACGCAATCCATCCGGCCGATCAAGGCGCTGCTTCTGGATCAGGAGTTCCTCGCCGGCGTAGGCAACATCTATGCCGACGAGGCGCTGTTCCTCGCCGGCATCCACCCGCGCCGCAAGGCGAAGTCGCTCAAGCCCGCCGAGAGGCTTAAGTTGCTGGAGGCCGTGAAGACGGTGCTGCGCAAGGGCATCAAATATCAGGGCACGACGTTCTCCGATTACCGCAAGCCCGACGGCGGCAAGGGCGACAATTACGAGCGCCTGATGGTTTACGGGCGCGGGGGACGGCCCTGCCGGGTTTGCGGGGAAATGCTGCGGAAGGCCGTGGTCGCGCAGCGGGGCACGGTGTTTTGCCCCAACTGCCAAAAATAAGGGCGTGGACAAACGCCCGTTTCATGCGCATTATTCCTCCATGGACACCGTCGGAAACGTCGAACGCGCGCTGCTGGCCCAGCTGCGCGGCGGGCACACGGAGGAGACCTCTCCCCTGCTCGCGCGCGTCCTGCGCAACAACCGGATCCTGCTCCACAATTACCAGGTGCCGGTGATCCGGGATTGCCGCTGCGATTTGGAAGGCTGCGACGCAGTCTTCGCCGTGGTGCTGATCCCGAACCAGGCCTTGTATCCGCGCTATTGCCGCGACCACCGCACCGAGCATCGCCGCGCGATCCATCGGGAACGGCTCGCGCAGGCCGCGTGATCCGCTTTCTCGCGACAGCTTGGGTCCGCTCCCTGCGCCCGCGCCTCGCGGGTCCTTCGCTCCCTCCTTCCGGCATCCTCATCCTCTGGCACGCCGACATGCTGCCCTGCCTGCGCGCCTTCGCGGGCCGCGGGATGCGCGTGCTGATCTCGCAAAGCCGGGACGGCGAGGTTGGAGCGGCGGCGGCGCAGGCACTGGGCTATCGCGTGCTGCGCGGGTCCGACAGCCGTGGCGGCATCGCGGCGCTCAAGCGCCTCGCGCGCGAGTTGGAAGAGGAAGGCGGCTGGCTCGCGCTGGTGGCCGACGGGCCGCGCGGCCCGCGCGCCGTCTGCAAGCCCGGGGCAGTATGGTTGTCTCAAAAGACGGGTCTGCCCGTCGTTTGCGCGGCGGCGAAGGCGCGACTCGGACTCACATTATCTGGATGGGCGCGCGTGCGCGTCCCGCTACCCTTCTCCCGCGTGGAAGTGCGACTTTCCGCGCCCTTCCATCCCGAAACGACGGAGGATGTCCAGCGGGCCATGATGGACCGCAGCCGATAGAACACCCCCATTCCGAATTTATTTTTCCCTTCCCGACCCCTTCCCCGGAGATCCCGTGCTTCCCTTCATCACCTTGGTCGCCTTTGACGTCGAGACGACCGGCCTCGAGGCCGAGAAGGAAGACATCATCGAGCTGGCGGGGGTGAAGTTCACGCTGGAGCGGCAGGGCGGAAAGCTCGTTCCGCGCGAGACCGCTCGCTTCGAGAGCTTCGTGAAGCCCACCAAGCTGATCCCCGACGAGGCAACGCGCATCAACAAGATCACCAACGCGATGGTGGAGAACGCGCCGGAACTCAAGGACGTGCTGCCGAAGTTTTTCCGCTTCTGCGGGCTGAGCACCTTGCTGGTGGCCCACAACGCCGAGTTCGACACGAAGTTCGTGTCGCGCGGCATCCGCCGCCACGGGCTCGTGATGCCGCAAAACCCGGTGATCGACAGCCTCAAGGTGATGCGCAAGATCCTGCCGGAGTAC